>CAZMRS010000281.1:0-4118 GCA_964568435.1 uncultured Boseongicola sp.
GACAGCCGTTTCGTTGCCGGAACCGGTGAAGTTACGCCAGAGGATCCGGTTTGGGGACAAAACGCGTAAGCTGTCCATGCCCTTGGGTGAGATGTTTACGCGACCATCACGCGCGGCTGTGCCGGTGAAGACGATGTGCTGGCGTTCGATGAACTTCTGCAGTGGTGGCGTGATTTCGTCGTATTGGGTGCCCATTGGGGTTACTCCACAGTGACGGACTTCGCGAGGTTTCTTGGCTGGTCCCCATCTGTGCCTTTGGCGACTGCAGTATGGTAGGCCAAAAGTTGCGCCGGGATAGCGTAGAGGATTGGAGCGAGCAGGTCGGGGATCTCTGGCATGGTGATGATCGCAGTTGTGCCTTCTCCAGCTTCCTCAGCGCCAGCGCGATCCGTTACGAGGACGACGCGACCGCCGCGTGCCATCACTTCCTGCATGTTGGAAATGGTTTTTTCGAAAAGCGCATCGCGAGGGGCCATGACAATGACCGGCACGGCAGGGTCGATCAGCGCAATGGGGCCGTGTTTGAGTTCTCCGCTGGCGTAGCCTTCGGCGTGTATATAGCTGATTTCTTTGAGTTTTAGCGCGCCTTCAAGGGCGATAGGGTACATCTGGCCGCGCCCCAGGAAGAGGATGTCGCGAGCTTTGGAGAGATCGTTCGAAATTCGGGCGATGGTGTCGTCGGTCGTGAGGGCACTTGAGATGCGGCCGGGCAAAGTGCGCACGTCGGCGACATGCGACCGGAGCTCGTCTCCTGTCATCAAGTTGCGGTCTTGGGCGGCTTTCAGAGCCAGTGCAAGGAGCACGGTTAACTGGCAGGTGAAGGCCTTGGTGGAGGCCACGCCGATCTCGGCGCCTGCGAGGATGGGCAGAGCGACGTCGCTTTCGCGGGCGATGGAGCTTTCCGCAACGTTTACGATTGAGAGAACTTGCGCCTTGGCCGCGACGTGGCGCAGTGCTGCCAGCGTATCGGCGGTTTCACCGGATTGGCTGACGAAGATTGCCAGCGTGTTGGGACCAATGGGTGGAGTGCGGTAGCGGAACTCGGACGCAATATCGACCTCGACCGGGATGCCCGCGAGTTTTTCGATCCAGTATTTTGCCGTCGCGCAAGCAAGATAGGCCGTGCCGCAGGCGACCATGAGAATGCGGTCGATCTTGGCAAAGTCTGGGGTGTCGGCAGGCAGGTTCAGCGCGTCTTCGGTCACGTAGTGTTTGATGGCGTCGGCAAGAACACTTGGCTGTTCGGCGATTTCCTTGGCCATGAAGTGCTTGTGGCCGCTTTTTTCTATGCGTGATGTGTCGATCTGGATGCGGCGGACGTCTCGGTTGGTAATCTGGCCAGCGGCGTCGAAAATCGTGACCCCGTCCCGCGTGAGTTCTGCGCGGTCGCCTTCGTCGAGGTACGTGATGCGATCGGTCATTGGTGCGAGCGCGATGGCGTCGGAACCGAGGAACATCTCGCCGTCGCCGTGGCCAACGGCCAAAGGAGAGCCTTTGCGCGCGGCCACGATCAGGTCTGTCTCGCCGTCAAACAGGAAGGCGAGTGCGAAGGCACCTTCGAGACGGGCAATTGTCTGCTCTGCAGCGTCGCGGGGAGCGAGGCCCTGGTCCAGGAAGGATTGGGCGAGGAGTGAAATGGTTTCGGTGTCAGTTTCCGTCTCAGTCTCGTAGCCTTTGGCGGCGAGATCGTCGCGTAATGCTTTGAAATTCTCAATGATACCGTTGTGTACGACAGCGACAGGGCCGGATTTGTGTGGGTGGGCGTTGGTCACGCTTGGGGCTCCGTGGGTGGCCCAACGGGTGTGGCCGATGCCGGATTTGCCGGGGAGCGGGTCGTGGACGAGGAGGTCGGAGAGATTCACCAGCTTGCCGACAGCCCGGCGGCGGTCAAGCTTGCCATCCGAGATCGTGGCGATCCCGGCGCTGTCGTAGCCGCGGTATTCAAGGCGTTTGAGCGCCTCGACAAGGGTTGGTGCAGCTTCGTGATTGCCGAGGATGCCGACGATACCACACATGAGATCAGCCTTTCGACTTGGCCGCTTTTGCGGCGCGGAGTTTCTGGAAGAGGCGGCGGGCGAGGCCAGATTTGTTAACTTGCTTGGCGCGTCCGATTGCCATATCGCCGTCGGGGACATTGGTGGTGACGACGGTTCCTGTGGCGGTCATCGCATCGTCGCCGACGGTTACGGGTGCCACCAGCATTGTGTTGGAGCCGATAAAGACGCGTTCGCCGATGGTGGTTTTGTGTTTGAAGACGCCGTCGTAATTGCAAGTGATGGTGCCTGCGCCAACGTTTGTGTCCGCCCCGATGGTTGCGTCGCCAATGTAGGACAGATGATTGACCTTGGCACCATCTGCGATTTGAGCGTTTTTCACTTCGACAAAGTTGCCGACTTTGACATCGTTGGACAACTCGGTGCCTGGTCGGAGGCGAGCATAGGGGCCGACGATCGCTCCGCTGCCAACGTGGCAGCCTTCAAGGTGTGAAAAGGCTCGGATGCTGGCTTTGCTTTCGACGGTGACGTTTGGGCCAAAGACCACATTAGGTTCCACGACCGCGTCGCGGCCTATGACAGTGTCATAGGAAAAATGAACCGTTTCAGGGGCTTGAAGGGTAACGCCGTTTTGGAGCGCATCAGCGCGTGCGCGCTTTTGAAAGACAGCTTCGGCAGCCGCAAGGTCGGCGCGCGTGTTGATGCCCAACGTTTCGGCTTCATCACAGGTGACGACTGATGCTGTAAGACCTTCGTTGTGGCCGAGGCTTACGATATCCGTCAGGTAGTACTCTCCTGCGGCGTTGTCGTTGGTGACGGCTGACACCAGTCGCATCAGCGTTTGGGCGTCAGCCATCATTACGCCGGAGTTACAAAGTGGTATCGCGCGTTCGACTGTTGTTGCGTCTTTCCATTCGACAATGCGGGTCAGCTTGGCCCCGTCTGTTACGAGGCGTCCGTAGCGTGCAGGATCACTGGCGTTGAATCCCAGAACAACGATGTCAGCGCCGCCGTCGCGAGCTTTCTGCATTGCGTTGAGGGTTTCTGCGCGGATGAAGGGAGTATCGCCAAACAGTACGACGGCATCGCCGGACATGCCGTGTAGCGCCGGTGCGGCCATTTTCACGGCGTGAGCTGTGCCAAGTTGCTCTGTTTGCTCAACAACTTCGATCTGATCGTCGATTGCCAATGCAGCTTGTCGGACCGCGTCGCCGCCATGTCCTACGATGACGATCCGCTTGCCGGTTTCGATGGCATCCGCCACGCCGAGCGTGTGCGCGAGCATCGGTGCGCCTGCAATTTCGTGCAGCACCTTGGGCCGGTCACTTTCCATGCGTGAGCCTTCGCCAGCGGCGAGAACAATAAGATGGATCGACATGACTGCTCTTTCCTTTTGTTGCCCGTCGTTTTAGCCGCAATGGGCCTGCCTGCAAGACGGGTTGGCTTCACTTGATGTTGCCGCACATTACATCAAAAGGCGGGTGTTTGCCGATGGGGGACATATGAAGACTGTAGTTTTTGATCTGGATGGAACCCTTGCGGACACAAGTGAGGATCTCATCGCCGCCGCAAATGCGTGTTTCATCGGGCTGGGCCATGAACCAATGCTGGATCCGGTTGCCGATCAGTTGACGGCATTTCATGGCGGGCGCGCCATGCTCCGGCTTGGATTTTCCCGCCTGGCGGGGAATCAAAACGAAACCGACGTTGATCGTGAGTATCCGAAGCTACTCGCGCACTATGGCGAGCATATTGATGTGCATACGACGCTTTACCCTGGCGCAGAGGCAGCAGTGAGACGGTTGCTAGAAGCGGGGTATCGGACGGCAGTTTGTACCAATAAGCCGGAATTCTTGGCGGAGACATTGCTGCAACGCCTTGGCGCGCGAGATCTGTTTGGATCGTTGATTGGAGCGGATACCTTGCCGGTGCGTAAGCCTGAACCGGCTCCGTATCTTGCGGCTGTAGAGCAAGCCGGTGGTGATGTGCAGCAGTCATATCTACTGGGTGACACTGTCACCGATGTGAAAACCGCGCGGAGTGTTGGGGTGCCGGTCGTACTTGTGAGCTTTGGGCCGGAAGGGCATGAAATTAAAAGATTTAGCCCGGATCATGTCTTGGCGC
>CAZMRS010000282.1:0-2340 GCA_964568435.1 uncultured Boseongicola sp.
GGTGCTCTCCCATCAGTCCAGAGGAGGGGTGCGGTTTGGGGCCGTTTGCGTGTCGATGTAGAGCGGGGCTGTATTGACCATCGCAAGATCGGTTCCGGCTGCAAGTACGCTGTCGCCAGCGCTTTCAAGAGCGGAACCTGTCACCTAGAGAACCGAGCCTGCGGCGATGACCGGGGCAGCGACGGCTGTGGAAACGCCGGAGGCGACGGCCGCTGAACCGTATGCAGATGCAGCTGTTGAATGCTCGCAAGCAGCGGAGGAGTGCTGAGCGGACCCACCTGCTTGGGCGGGGTTTCTGCGAATGCGCCAACTGCGGCAGCCGCGGCGGCGAGTGCGATTGTAGCTTCGATCATTGTTTGAACTTCGTTGCATGAACAATGTTCAAATTTCTGGGTGATTTCCGCTTAAGCATCTTAATTTTGGAGATTCCATTTAGCGATCCTCTCAGATTGGTTCAGCGAATGCGACGTTCATCGTTTCCCTAATGCGAAATCCTAGATGTTCGTAGAGCTTTACGGCGCGCTCATTGATGTCGTGGACGTGAAGATAGGGCGTGTCCCCGCGCTCCAGTGCATTTTTCACGAGTGTGCGGCAGAGGGCGCCGGCATATCCTTTGCCAAGGTGGTCGGGATGCGTGCAGACGGCGCTGATCTCGGAGTATCCGTTTTGCTTCATACGCTCACCGGCCATTGCTGCGAGTATGCCATCGACCCGAACGCCCCAGTAGTCCCCAAGAACGTATGTACGTGACCCGAACGGCCCTGGATTGGTGAGTGTCGTCAATGCAACCATGTCGAGAGCGTCGTCTGCGCCGAGCCTAACGATATCGATCATGGGTTCGCCCTCGGGCGCTGGTCCTTCCCAAAGCATTTGAAAGTAACGCCCTTCGTGGATGAACCTGGCACCAGGCGGGCATTGAGGGACAACCTTACCTGCGAGCGCGACGTTCCCCAATCTTTGGATGAGAGTGCCCAGCGCGGTCAGAGAGTCAACACTTTGATCCGGTATTCCAGCCAAAGGGCCAATATCTGTCTGGTAGCGCAACGCCGGCCCTTCTTTGACGGCGTGCTCTGCCTGACGCGTGGTGAGCGCGTGCCACATCGGCCGATCAAGAACATGTTCAGTCATTGGTATCTCCCTCGATCTTGCGCGGTGCGCGTTCGAGAAAAGGTTTGGTGCTGAGTTCGGCTTCGATGTGGTCAAGCTGGCCGGTGATTGGCCCTTTCGCGCCCTCGACCACTTGGCTCAGGCACTGGACCAGACGCGGGGCGATGCGACCTTTTGCGATCGTCATGGCCTCCGCGCCAAGGTCAGTGAGGCTGACCTCGCGTTGGCGCTTGTCGTGTTTGCCTTGCGAGACGGCGACGAAGCCCTGCTTTTCCAAAAGACCAACGGTGCGTGTCACACCGGGCTGGCTTACTCCAAGCTTCGCGGCGAGGGCGCTGATGGTTAAGCGACCACCTTCATCGACTGCAAAAAGCAGCGGGAAGTGGCTACTTTGGACCGAGACACCTTCGTCTTCGATGAGCGTTTGCGTTTCCGCCTGCATCTTTTCTCCGATACGCCGGAAGCGAGTCCCGAAGGCAAGGAAACCCTGTTCTCTGATGAAATCGCGACTCACTACAGCTCTCCTTGTCATTTGCATATATTGTTATATAACATGATATATAAATGCAACCGCGGAGTTTTGAAGCGTGCGCTTGACGTTCGAGAGCCTGTCACCCACGCTGCGGGAAATTCGATCGAGGTTTGTCTGAATGACCGATTTCCTATTGCTTGCCTTTGTCTTTCTCGTCGCTGGAGTTGTGTCCGTGCCCATTGCTTCGCGACTGGGGCTTGGGTCGGTCCTTGGATACCTGATCGCGGGCATTGTGATTTCCCCGATCCTTGCGCTTTTGAACGTGGATGTTGTCTCCATTCAGCACTTTGCCGAGTTCGGCGTCGTGATGATGTTGTTCCTTGTGGGTCTTGAACTTGAACCCAAGCACCTTTGGTCGATGCGTGGGCAACTGCTGGGCCTTGGCGGCGGTCAAGTGGCGATTACTACTGCCGCCGTGATGGGTGTTGCACTGGTGTTCGGTCTGCCGTGGACCATCGCGCTGGGCATTGGTTTGGTATTGGCGCTGTCTTCGACGGCGATCGTGCTTCAGACCCTGAATGAAAAAGGCCTCATGAAGTCGGGCGGTGGTGAGTCGAGCTTCTCGGTCCTGTTGACGCAAGACATTGCGGTCATTCCGATCCTCGCCCTTATCCCACTTCTGGCGATGCCGGATCTGATGGATCCAGCGCCTGTCGTTGCAGATGCACATGGAGGCACAGAGATCCAGGCTTCCGAGTCCG
>CAZMRS010000282.1:2440-4109 GCA_964568435.1 uncultured Boseongicola sp.
TTGTCACCTGCGCTTGGGACCTTCCTCGCCGGGGTCGTTCTGGCGAACAGCGAATACCGACATGAACTGGAAAGCGACATTGATCCATTCCGCGGGTTGCTGCTGGGTCTGTTCTTCATGACCGTCGGTGCAGGCATCAACTTTGGGCTGTTGTTCGACAACCTGGGCGCGGTCATTGCCCTGACCCTGGGCCTTATGGTGCTTAAGGGCGCGGTGCTGTTCGTGCTGGGAACCGTGTTTGGGCTGCGCGGGTCAGACCGGTGGCTCCTGACGCTTGGATTGGCGCAGGCTGGCGAATTCGGGTTCGTCCTGTTGTCATTCACCGTGGCCAACAGCGTTATACCGGGATCAGTTGCTGATATCCTCTTGTTGGTGATCGCTTTGTCGATGCTGCTGACGCCTGCCTTGTTCATTTTCTACGACAAAGTGGTCGCGCCGAAATTTTCGGTGTCGGAGGCAGCTCGGGATGAGGACGAGATTGAACACCAAGGCAATGTCATCATTGCAGGCTATGGCCGCATGGGCACGGTTATTGATCGTATGCTCGAGTCTGCCGGTTTTTCGACGACGGTGATCGACTACAGCTCGGAGCAGATCGACAATCTCAGGAAGTTTGGGGCAAGAGCATACTATGGTGATGCGACACGCCCGGACATGTTGGCGGCGGCGGGCATTGCGAATGCAAAGCTGCTGATCATTACCATCGACGATGAAGAGAAGATCACTGAGCTGACGAAATACGCGGTTGCAAATTATCCGAACCTTCACGTGATTGCGCGCGCACGGACGCGGCATCATGTCTATCACCTTTGGGCTGTTGGTTGCCGGGATATCATTCGCGAGACCTACGACAGTTCGCTGCGCATTGGTCGGTCGGCTTTTGAAGCGATGGGAATCAAGAAAGATCGTGCTGCCGCGATGGCCGAGGCCTTCAACGAGATGGATCGTCGCTCGATGATTGCATTGGCGGATGTTTACGACTTGGAAATCCCGCCAGCGCAGAACGAGGAATACATCACCGCAGTGCTGGAGATCCGTGAAGTTTGGACGAACCAATTGGGCGAACGCATGCAGGCGATCCGCGATGGCGAGCCTGATCCGGGGGACTTCCGGGCCAACGAAGGGGAAGCCGGAGCTTAGGCGGCAAGCCCTTTCGTGCCGATATTCAGGAACTTCTTACGGCGCTCTTTTCGCACGTCATCGCGAGAGAGGTTGGCGAGCTTGCCGACCATGTCGTCGATGCAGTCGCCAACGGCCCGGATCGTCGCTTTGCGGTCGCGCTGGGCGCCGCCGGTGGGTTCGGCGATGATGCGGTCGATTACGCCAAGCTTGTGCAGGTCCTGAGCGGTTAGGCGAAGCGCTTCGGCAGCTTCGCGCATCTTCTCGGCATCTTTCCACAGGATTGATGCACAGCCTTCAGGTGAAATCACTGAGTAGATCGAATGCTCCAGCATCGCGACGCGGTTAGCCGTGGCGAAGGCGACTGCCCCACCTGATCCACCTTCCCCGATGATGACGCTGACCAAAGGAACGCCAAGTTGCAGGCATTTCTCGGTGGAACGTGCGATGGCTTCGGACTGGCCGCGCTCTTCGGCCCCTTTTCCGGGGTAGGCACCCGGTGTGTCGATCAGAGTGACCACCGGCACGTTGAACCGATCGGCCAGATCCA
>CAZMRS010000283.1:0-4097 GCA_964568435.1 uncultured Boseongicola sp.
CATAGGCATGTTCCAGGCCAACACTTGGGTCGCGGCTGTCGCAACGACGGGTGTGATCTTCTCAGCCGCTTATGCGCTCTGGCTCTACCGCCGCGTTGTCATGGGCGACCTGATCAAGGAAAGCCTGAAATCGATCACCGATATGACAAGCCGCGAGCGCTGGATCTTTGCACCGCTCGTCGTGATGACACTTTTGCTCGGGGTCTACCCGAGCCTTGTAACAGATGTGATCAGCCCCTCTGTCAGCAACCTTCTGGGTGGCTACGAGACAGCCGTGGCTGAATACGCAGGACATTCGATGGTCGCTGCGAATGAAGGAGGCGCTGATGCAACCCGGTGATCTTTCTGTGATCCTGCCCGAGATTGTGCTGTCGCTCTTTGCGATGGCCGGGCTGATGCTTGGGGCCTATGGCGGCAAAGACAAGACCGCGCCCCTTCTTCTTTGGGCAACATCCGCACTGATGGTCGCACTCGCTGCGTGGATAGCGGTTCAGGGCGGTGGACGCGAGGTCGCGTTTGGCGGCATGTTCATTGACGACGCGTTCGCGCGTTTCGCCAAGGTGACAGTATTGCTGTCTGCAGCTGCGGTTCTTTTGATGAGCGAAGGCTACATGCAGCGCCGCGGCTTGCTGCGGTTTGAATACCCGCTGCTGATCGCATTGGCAGCTGTCGGCATGATGATGATGGTCTCTGCAGGCGACCTGATCGCGCTCTACATGGGCCTCGAGCTTCAGTCCCTGTCGCTCTACGTTGTTGCATCGCTGCGTCGGGACAGTGTGAAGTCGACGGAAGCTGGTCTGAAGTATTTTGTTCTTGGGGCGTTGTCCTCAGGTCTTCTGCTCTATGGTTCGTCGCTCACTTACGGTTTCGCCGGTACGACCGAATTCGCCGGTATCATTGAAGCGGCTCAGGGCGACCTGCCGTTGGGCCTTCTCTTTGGACTCGCGTTCATTTCCGCGGGCCTTGCGTTCAAAGTGTCCGCGGCTCCGTTCCACATGTGGACGCCCGACGTCTATGAAGGCGCGCCGACTCCGATCACTGCGTTCTTTGCGACCGCGCCAAAGATGGCGGCGATGGGCCTGTTCGCCCGCGTCGTACATGATGCGTTCGGCGGTATTGTTGGAGACTGGCAGCAGATCATCGCGTTCTTGTCGGTCGCTTCGATGTTCCTGGGCGCAATTGCCGCGATTGGTCAGACGAACATCAAGCGACTGATGGCGTACTCGTCCATCGCGCATATGGGCTTTGCCTTGATGGGGCTGGCATCCGGAACAGAGTTCGGTGTGCAGGCGATGCTTGTCTACATGGCGATCTACATCACAATGAACATCGGTACCTTCGCCTTCATCATGTCGATGGAGAAGGACGGCACACCTGTCGTGGATATCGCGTCGCTTTCGCAATACTCGCGCCGTGATCCTTTGAAAGCACTTGCGATGCTGATCCTACTGTTCAGCCTTGCTGGCGTTCCGCCGCTGGTTGGGTTCTTCGGCAAATACTATGTGCTGCTGGCCGCCGTGGATGCAGGCCTTGCATGGCTTGCGGTTGCGGGCGTTCTCGCATCGGTCATCGGTGCTTTCTATTATTTGCGCATTGTCTACCTGATGTACTTCGGCGGCGAAGACAGCGAATTGGATGTGAGCGCATCGCCTGTCCTGTCCGGGTTCCTGATCGCAAGTGCAGCGGTCATGGTTCTGGGTGTGGTCAACCTCTTTGGGGTTGAAGGGTTTGCCCAAGCAGCGGCGGCAACGCTTGTTAACTAAATCTGGGGTTTCGCGCCTTCGGCGCGATCCGTCTGGGCCTCTGGGCGTTCACACATTGTCCGCAATGTGTGCCATCAATATCGTGGCTACAATGAAAGAGGGCGAGTCATGACGCGCTCTCTGTTGCCTTGGCCGGACGGAACCGACCGCATTGTGCTTGATGAAGTGGACTCGACGATGGCAGAAGCCGCGCGTCGTGCCGACAGCCTCATGCGACCAACCTGGATCATGGCGCGGAAACAGACAGCCGCCCGTGGACGGCGTGGGAAGCATTGGTCGAGCCCGGATGGAAACTTTGCGGCTACCTTCGTGATGAAACCTGGGGGCGCACCCGCCAGCGCGGCACTCAGATCATTCACTGCTGCAAATGCTCTATATGAGGCGTTGGCTTTGAAGGTTGACCGCGATTTGCTATCGCTGAAGTGGCCAAACGACGTGCTTTTGAACGGAGGCAAAGTCGCGGGTATTCTATTGGAGAGCGTGGGACGCGCCGGAGCAGGCGTGGACTGGCTATCCATAGGTGTGGGCGTCAATCTTGCCGATGTCCCGCGCGATATTGAGCGCAGCGACTTCCCGGCGGTTTCGTTGATCGGTGAAGGTGGGGAAGCAACTGACATCGACGAATTCCTATCACTACTAGCCTCGAACTTTGCTACCGAGGAACGGCTGTTCGAGGAGTTCGGGTTCGCTCCGATACGCGAGAAGTGGCTGCGCCACGCCGCTCGACTGGGTGATGTCATCACAGCGCGAACGGCCAGGGATGAGATCTCGGGGACGTTTGATACAATTGACGAGGCGGGGCATCTCGTCCTTATCACCGCCAAGGGGCGCAAGGTGATCCCGGCCGCGGAAGTGTATTTTTAGGGGAGGGCACGGATGCTCCTTTGTATCGATACAGGCAACACAAACACCGTGTTTTCCCTTTGGGACGGCACCGCCTTTCTTGGCACATGGCGCGCCTCGACCGAGCATCAGCGTACGGCCGATCAATACTACGTCTGGCTGTCGACCTTGATGGAAGCCCAAGGCTTGCGGGACGTGGTCATTGATGAAGTTGTCATCTCGTCTACAGTTCCGCGTGTCGTATTCAATTTGCGGGTTCTTTGCGACCGCTACTTTGGTTGTCGCCCTTTGGTTGTCGGGAAGCCTGAGTGCCTGCTGCCGGTACCTCCCCGTGTGGAAGAAGGCGTGCGACCCGGCCCGGACCGGTTGGCAAACGCCGCCGGAGTTTTTGAACGCCACGGTGGCAATGTTGTGGTTGTGGACTTTGGTACAGCAACGAATTTTGACGTCGTGGCCGACGACGGAGCTTATATCGGGGGCGTGATTTCGCCCGGGGTCAACCTGAGCCTTGAAGCCTTGGCTATGGGAACCGCGGCCTTGCCCCATGTGGACATCACCCGACCCGAAAGGGTTATCGGAGCAAACACAGTTGCCTGCATCCAATCCGGTATATTCTGGGGCTACACCGGCTTGATCGAGGGCATGATTGCCCGCATCAAAGCGGAATACGGCGCACCCATGAAAGTTATTGGCACTGGCGGTCTTGCTCCATTGTTTGCGCAGGGCGATCCGCTATTTGATGCAGTGGAAGACGATTTGACGATGCATGGGCTGACCGTGATTCATCGCTTTAACAAGGAAAATCAATGAGTAACGAGCGTTTGATCTACCTGCCGCTTGGCGGTGCCGGTGAGATTGGGATGAATGCCTATGTGTATGGATGGGGCGCGCCGGACGAAGAACGTCTGATTGTCGTCGACCTGGGCGTGACTTTCCCTGATATGGACGGCTCACCCGGTGTCGATCTGATTTTTGCTGATGTGGCATGGCTGGAAGAGCGTGCGGATCGGATCGAGGGAATCTTCATCACCCATGCCCACGAAGATCATGTCGGCGCCGTCGGACACCTTTGGCAACGTCTTCGGGCACCCGTCTATGCACGGAAGTTCACGGCGCATCATGCGGCTCGCAAAATGTCCGAGCATGGTGGAGACGAGACAGCGGTACGCGTGGCCGAGGCATGGCCACACGTAACAGAAGTTGGGCCGTTTGGTGTAGGGTTCGCGCCTATCAGTCATTCGATTCCTGAAAGCTCGGCGCTTGTGATTGACACGCCTGCGGGGCGCATTGTCCACACTGGCGATTTCAAGCTCGATCAAACGCCCCTGGTCGGGGAACCCTGGGACCCGGAGTTTTGGGCAGCGATCGCGGAAGACGGGGTTAAAGCGCTGGTCTGCGACTCAACCAATGTGTTTTCGCCTCATGCAGGGCGTTCGGAGGCCACCGTTGGCCCAGAGATCACCAAGCTCGTTCGCGAAGCCGATGGGATGG
>CAZMRS010000284.1:0-4064 GCA_964568435.1 uncultured Boseongicola sp.
AGAAAACTGCGAAACCCGCTGCGCCTCCAAGTTCGCCTAGGTCCACCATTCGTCGATGGTTGCGATATCATCGTCGGACCAGCCAAAGTGGTGCGCGAGCTCATGCACGTAAACATGCGCAACGAGAGCCTTTAAGGTCACATCACCTCTGTCGGCCCACTCGTCCAGAATAGCGCGCCGAAAGAGCCATATCGCATCGGGGGCCTGTGGTTGGTCCATGACCGATTTCTCTGTGACCGGGATGCCCTCGTATAGGCCGGTCAGTGAAAAAACGTCATCCAACTCCATTTCGGCCAGCATTGCTTCGCTTGGAAAGTCTTCGACCCGCACAACGACTTTCTGGGCAGCATCGCGAAACGCTTCAGGTAGCGTCGCGACTGTGGTTCGGACGATCTCTTCAAAATCAGAAGCGTTTGGCGCTGTGCGATCTGCGATGCTCATGCCCTCCGATATGGACAAAAGCGGCTGCATATGAAAGAGCACCGCCGATTAGGAGAAACCCATGACCGTTACTCGTTTTGCCCCGTCCCCGACCGGATACCTGCACGTCGGCAACCTGCGCGCTGCGTTGTTCAATTGGCTGATCGCACGCAAGGCGGGCGGCACGTTTATTCTGCGGTTGGACGACACCGACCCGGAGCGTTCGAAGGAGGAATATGTCGACGCCATTCGTGAAGATCTTGCATGGCTGGGACTGACGTGGGACCGGGAAGAGCGTCAGTCAGACCGACTCGATAGATATGCTGAAGCTGCGGATAAGTTGCGCGACATGGGCCGGTTTTACGAGGCGTGGGAAACACCGACCGAGCTTGATCTGAAGCGCAAGAAACAGCTCAATATGGGGCGCCCTCCGGTCTACGATCGCGCGGCTCTGACTTTGAGCGACGACGAAAAAGAAGCACTTCGGAACGAGCGTGGCGACGGTGTTTGGCGGTTTAAACTCGATCACGAACGCATTGAATGGAAAGACGGAATTCTCGGCGATGTCTCCATTGATGCCGCGTCGGTGAGTGACCCCGTGCTTATCCGTCAGGACGGTCAGGTGCTCTATACGTTGGCCTCGGTCGTTGATGACACAGAGATGGGCGTCACGCATGTCGTGCGCGGTGCCGACCACGTCACGAACACCGCCACTCAGGTGCAAATGATCAACGCACTTGATGGAAACGTGCCCGAGTTTGCACATCACTCCTTGCTCACAGGACCCGGTGGCGAAGCATTGTCAAAGCGACTTGGTACTCTTGCGCTGAGAGACCTTCGAGCGCGCGGCATTGAGCCGATGGCTGTGCTCAGCCTCATGGCACGTATCGGGTCGTCGGACCCGGTGGAGCTTCGGTCAACCCATGATGAGCTGATCGAAGGCTTTGATGTATCTCGCTTTGGCGCGGCGCCGACCAAGTTTGACGTTGAAGACCTTGTGCCGATGTCAGCGCGGGTTGTTCAGTCCTTGAACGTTGGCGACGTTGATGAAGCTTTGGCCGCAGCCGAGATACCTTCGGAGCATCGGGCCGCATATTGGGCCGCTGTAAGCGGTAATGTTGCAACAAGAGCTGAGGCTGGGTCATGGTGGCCAGTATTCCAAGGCGACGTGACGCCGGAGATTGCTGACGAAGACAAAGAATTTGTCGCGACTGCGTTTGAGATGTTGGGCGAACCTCCCTACGCGGACGATACCTGGAGCACATGGACGACAGCCGTGAAGGAAGCAACTGGTCGTAAGGGGCGTGGTCTCTTTATGCCGCTCCGGCACGCGATCACTGGGCAAACACGTGGCCCGGAGATGGCTGACGTTATGCCGCTCCTTCAGAAGAAGCCGTCTGTTTGATTTCGCCATTGATCGCGCAATGTGCATTTCCCGCTTGGCGCGGGATGAAAAACACGCATAGCTGACGCATGAGCGATCGCGCGGTATTCCTTGAAGGCAGCCTGTTCCGTCACATCACGGTGATGTCGCTGACGTCATCCGTCGGGCTGATGGCGGTGTTCCTCGTCGATTTTGTCGACATGATCTTCATCTCGATGCTGGGCAAGGCAGAACTTGCAGCGGCCGTCGGGTATGCGGGAGCCATCCTGTTCTTTACGTCGTCGTTTGGGATTGGAATGGCCATTTCAGCTGGAGCGCTCGTGGCGCGTGCGCTTGGAGCTGGCGACGAAGAGCTTGCACAACAACGCGCGACCAATGCGCTGATCTACGGCGTTGTTTTCGGGGCCGTTTTTGCCTTCATGGTCTGGCTAAACCTAGAACCGCTCGCCCGCCTCATGGGGGCGGAAGGCGCAACACTTGAGCTTGCGGTCTCGTATCTGTCGATCATCATTCCGACGCTTCCGCTGCTGTTGATGGGGATGGTCGGCGGAGCCATTTTGCGGGCCCACGGGGATGCGCGCCGTGCCATGTTGGCGACCGTTTGGGGCGGCGCGATCAACGCAGTGCTCGACCCGATTTTGATCTTTGGCCTCGACCTTGAATTGACAGGCGCGGCACTCGCAAGCGTCGCCGCGCGGGTGGGCATCGCAACCTTTGGGATCCTTCCGATCATTTGGTACTACGGAGGCTTCCGCCGACCGACCGTTCAAACGTTGACTGCGGATCTACCGCCCGTCGCGACGATTGCAGCACCAGCGATCTTGACCCAACTCGCAACGCCAATCGGGCAGGCTTACGTCACCCGCTCGATGGCTGAATTTGGCGAAGCTGCCGTCGCTGGCATGGCGATTGTCGCGCGCATGACACCGGTTGCCTTTGGCGTGTTGTTTGCTCTCTCAGGCGCAGTTGGGCCGATCATCGGTCAAAACTTCGGTGCAGGTCTGCACGACCGCGTGCGCGGCACATTCCGCGACGCGATGATCTTTACGGCCCTTGTCGTTGTGTTTGTGGCGGGTGTTTTGTTTGTCATTCGTGAACCCATTGCGGCGCTGTTTGATGCCGACGGCATCACCAAAGAGCTTGTGTTCCTGTTTTGTGGACCTCTTGCACTCGCGTTTTTCTTCAACGGGGTAATCTTCGTTGGCAACGCGGCGTTCAACAACCTGGGCCATCCGTTCTATTCGACGTGGATTAATTGGGGTCGCCACACGCTTGGGACGATCCCTTTCGTGATCTTAGGCGGCATGTGGTTCGGCGCACCTGGCATTCTGTTCGGGCAGGCGCTTGGAGGTGTGATCTTTGCGGGCCTGACACTGATTTTGGTGCGCCAGGTTCTTTCCAAAGAAGCCAGCGGCGATGTCCAACCCGAGCCCTTTGCCCGACAAGCCCGTCTGTTCCAGATTCTGCACCACCGGCGCTAGAGCTCGGTGTGAAGCACGGCACCAACCTCATTTAACCAGAAATTGGACACCTCAAGCTCTGCAGGCTTAAGCACTTGGTGTCGCGGATAAATTGGATCATTGCGATCATCCAATACTGGCGCGTCCCAACCATCGGTCGTTTCGAAAAAACGTTGCACGCCATCGGTGCCAAACTCTTTCAAGTACCCCTGAACAACAACGTCGACGTACGACAGCAAGACCGGATGCAACCCCGTCGCAGGCACGTGCCGTTCAGGGGGCGCATGATAGATGTGCACACGCGCCGCCTCGCCAAGACTGTGGGCAACGTCCTGAGCAAGCGCCCTGTCATAGGAATGTTCCCGCTGATCGAGCGCTTCCCAGGCTGTGTGAGGGACAGAGGCGATAAGTCCATCCATGGTGGAATTTGCATCCGGCACGGCCGTCAGGAACGCGACTTTGCGACCAACAACGTGCCGCCAGGCGCGACGCCAGCCATCGATCCGCGCGGGATGCGCGTTC
The DNA here is from genome assembly GCA_964568435.1 of uncultured Boseongicola sp. Classification (GTDB taxonomy): domain Bacteria; phylum Pseudomonadota; class Alphaproteobacteria; order Rhodobacterales; family Rhodobacteraceae; genus Boseongicola. The sequence goes on from CAZMRS010000284.1 coordinate 3,787, forward strand.
ACATAATCATGGGTTCCGCGATTAACGAGAGAGCCGTAGCCAAAGACATAATCTTCCATCGCTTGAATAAGCCTTGGCGTGGGCAGTGTTGCAAGGACTTGCCACAGCGCACGATCCATCGTAACGCTTATGAGACGCGACGGGAGAAGTTGGGATTCGTCCCAATGCCGAAGGAGCAACCGCCCCGGTAAACTCTCAGGCCCAAGGACCGGCGCGACGATAAAACTCTGGAGAGACCCCGACAGTCGGGGCGCCGAAGGGATAACGATCTCAGGCGA
>CAZMRS010000285.1:0-4060 GCA_964568435.1 uncultured Boseongicola sp.
AGCGTGAATACGGATTTTTTGTTCTCGCCTGCATACTCCGTTCCGCCGATCAAAATGAGCTTGCGGTCGAAGTTCATCGCGATGACGGTTTCGCTGCGGCAGTTGTGGCGCTTGGGGTCAGCGCGGAAAGACGGTGAGTTGATAACCGTGAATTCCGGCACGAAGCTGTCCAGGTCTTCGCGTTCCGGACGGCGCAGCACGTGGCGAATGAAGAGAGAGTGCCAGGCGAGTTCCGTGACCACGCGTACGTCCAGACGGTGGGCGGGGTCCGCGCCGCCAAAGAGGTCCTGCACGAAGTAATCGCGGCCCTTCATGTGCGCGATCATGTCGTCGTAAAGCTGGTCGAAGCCTTTAGGTGACATCGGACGGTTGTTGTCCCACCAGATCGTGTCTTCAACGCTGGGGGTGCGGACGACGTGCTTGTCGTTTGGTGAGCGCCCGGTGAATTTGCCAGTGGAAACGAGGAACGTCCCGCCTTGACCCAATTCACCCTCGCCGCGGCAGAGCGCTTCGCGGATGATGTCGGGTTCCATGAGGTTGTAATAGACCTCGCCCAGCCCCGAGATACCTTGTGTTTCAAGTGTATGTTCGGAATTTACCCGGCCTTGTGACATGCCCCTGACGCTCCTTTTCGCGGTTCTGGGTGCGGGACGACGACTGCCAATCCCACGGTTTCGATGGTCTTGGGGCGTTTATATGCGGGCAAATTTCGTGAAGAACAGGACGGAACCGCACAGTTAGCGCCACCAATTTCCCGAGATCGCGGGTTTAGCGCCAACATCTCTCGGGAGGAGTCAGGATTTTCGCAAAATTCGGTCCAACCTGTGGCGAATTAGCCGAATCTCAACAAAAACAACGTCTCAATTGCGTGGAGAATAGGCCCGATTCGCACATAATTGTTGAATTACCGCAAATCAGACACGAGTATGCCCAGAAAAAGACACGACAGAATGCGCCAATCATAAGGCGTTCATGAGCAGTAAAAGGAATAATCTCATGTCCAGGATCGCACTGGTCGATGACGACAGAAACATTCTGACGTCTGTATCTATGACGCTCGAAGCTGAAGGTTTCGAGGTTGAGACATATAATGACGGGCAAGCCGCCCTCGATGCATTTAACAAGAAACTGCCTGATATGGCGGTGTTCGACATCAAGATGCCGCGCATGGATGGCATGGATCTGCTGCAGCGGGTGCGCCAGAAAACCGCGATGCCGGTAATTTTCCTGACTTCCAAAGATGACGAGATCGATGAAGTGCTCGGTCTGCGCATGGGGGCAGACGATTATGTGAAAAAGCCGTTCTCTCAGCGTTTGCTGGTGGAACGCATCCGCGCGCTACTGCGCCGCCAGGAAGTGATTTCCGGTGACGCGGAAGGTGGCGAGGTGGATCAGGCGCAGGTTATGACCCGCGGTGAGCTTCGCATGGACCCGCTACGTCACTCAGTAACTTGGAAAGGTCGCGACGTGTCGCTGACAGTGACCGAGTTCCTGCTTCTGCAGGCTCTTGCTCAGCGTCCAGGCTTCGTCAAAAGCCGTGACCAGCTGATGGATGTTGCTTACGACGATCAGGTCTATGTTGATGACCGCACGATCGACAGCCACATCAAGCGCCTTCGCAAGAAGATGCGGATGGTAGATGATGAGTTTTCGGCGATCGAAACACTCTATGGGATCGGCTACCGGTACAACGAAGAGTAAATGTTCGCGTCGGGGGTGAATGTGGTGGGCGCAAAGCCAGCCAAACACGCCGACGTCGTTCTGGGTGAGGACTGGATTGGTCCTGACGCAGCGGCGGAAAGCGAGGCCCGGGCCAAGCGGGATCGGCGTGGCGTTATCGCCATGAACCGATCGCCGCTGGCGCGAAAAATCATTACATTCAATCTTCTGGCAATCCTCGTCCTCGTGGCGGGGGTTTTGTTCTTGAACCCGTTCCGCGAAAGCCTTGTTGTCCAGCGGGAACGCGGCATCGTATTTGAAGCGGAGTTGATCTCGGGGTTCTTCGAGGCTCAGCTTCCCGAAGATGTACCCGTCAATCTGTCGGCTGGCGACGGCGTGGACGTGTCGGGCACACTTCAAGCACTGGAGATTCCGAACGCTGTGGACATCTTTGTCTACGATGCAGGCGGAAATCTGATTTCGTCCACCGTTGGACTGGAACGGACTTTGACGACCCCGCCTGCCATCGAAGGCGAGGGACGTTCGACGGTTATCACGGACACATTAAATAGTCTTTGGCGCGGCGTCTCAGGGATTTTCGGCAAGGAGAATGAAGGCCCCGGCGTTGAAACCAGCAACCAATCTCTTGTGGCCGAGCTGGTTCGCGCGGCTCTGGATGGTGGCACCGAAGTGCAGTCCAGCATGGATGACTTCGGCCAAACAGTTTTCTCGGTCGCGACGCCGATCATGCAAGGCGATACGCCGGTCGGCGCTGTTGCTATTGCCAGCGCAGCTGGCGAGATCGATCAGCTTGTTCGCTCCGAACGTGAGCAAGTCCTTCAGATGTTTGTGATCGCGATCCTTGTATCCATCGGGCTGAGCCTCGTTTTGGCGTCGACAATTGCGAACCCGCTTTCCGACCTTGCGGCTGCAGCCGAGATCGGTCGCGAGAAGAATGCACGCCGCTTTAGCCCAAGCCGGGTACGTATTCCGGACCTGACGGCGCGCCCTGACGAGATTGGCCGCCTCTCCGGCGCGCTTCGCGGCATGGTCGCCGCACTTTATGACCGGATTGATGCCAACGAACAGTTTGCAGCCGACGTGGCGCACGAGATTAAGAACCCATTGGCGTCTCTGCGGTCGGCGGTGACGTCACTCCGCGTGTCAAAGCGCGAAGATCATCGCCAGAAGCTGATGGACGTGATCGAGCATGACACGATCCGTCTTGATCGTCTGGTGAGTGACATTTCGAATGCGTCGAGGCTTGATAGTGAGCTTGTGAAAGAAGATGAGGAACCGTTCGATCTGTTGAAAATGATCGGCAATATCGGCGACTTCCTTGGCAACGAAGCGCGCGAGAAGGGTGTCGAGTTCATTACCGACATGCCGTCCGAGGCCATTATCATCGACGGTCTGGAAAGCCGTCTGGCGCAGGTGTTTGTGAACCTGATCAGCAACGCGATTTCCTTCTGCGAAGATGGTGACGCCATCCGCGTTTGGGTGAGAAAGCGCGAGAACCGGGTGCTGGTCGTGGTCGAGGATACAGGTCCGGGCATTCCAGAGCAGGCCCTGACGAAAATCTTCAACCGTTTCTACACCGAGCGTCCGGTCGATCACTTCGGGAACAACTCGGGCCTTGGCCTTGCGATCTCCAAGCAGATTGTCGAGGCGCATGGCGGGGTGATCTGGGCAGAGAACATCCGCCCGACGGATGCGGACGTGACATCGGAACCTTTGGGCGCACGGTTCGTTGTAGGCCTGCCGGTTTAGCGTTCCCGATGGCCGATCGGTCGACAGATCCTGACACTATTCACGCAAGTGCCGTGGCCCTTGGGCCGGTTGGATTGCTTATCATGGGTGCCTCGGGTTCGGGAAAGTCCTCTCTTGCTCTGGAGCTGATGGCGCGCGGGGCGAAACTTGTTGCGGACGATCAGGTTGTTGTTTCTGCCAGAGATGAAGGCCTCCATATGGCCCCGCATTCCCGTCTGGTCGGCTGGATTGAGGCGCGAGGCGTCGGTATTCTTGAAGTTCCGTTCGCCCCGGCATTTGCCCGATGGGTTGTGACATTGGACGAAGTTGAGACGGCTCGCCTTCCCGAAGCGCACCAAACTGTGATCGCTGGAATTCCTCTCCCCTTGCTGAAGAAGGTTGAGAGTCCCATGTTCCCTTCTATTCTCATTGCTCTGTTATCAGGAGGTCGAAGCGCGCCATGACGGATGCGGCTTCAATGCATGAAAAGCGGGTCGTGCTTGTTACGGGCGCCTCTGGTGCCGGACGTTCGACCGCGATCAATGCACTTGAGGATCAGGGGTTTGAGGCAATTGATAACCTGCCCCTGTCGCTGGTCGAACGGCTTTTGATCGGGCCGTCTCGTGGAGCGCCCTTGGCGCTTGGGATTGAT
>CAZMRS010000286.1:0-4046 GCA_964568435.1 uncultured Boseongicola sp.
TGGGTGGAAGGCTTCCGCGAGAACTTACCGCTCTGCTCACAGCGACGATAGCCGGCTTCAGGGTCAAGATAGAGCGAATGCGTGGGGAGAGGCGGCAAGGGGTCGCCTTCTGGGAGCGGCCTCCGCTAACCAGGCGCTTGGCGATCTGAGAGCTTTTGTCGCTCGAGCGCCTGAAGAGACCCGCGCGCGCCTGATCGCCGGGATGCCGCCGTCAGGTGGGCCAGCGGTCGATCTGTTGGCCCGCGTCGAGAGAGACGGTCTCAGATTTAACCACCCAGATGACGCCGAATTGCATTCGTCCGTGTTGTTGGCAGCGGCGATGCCCGACGATGACTTCCCTGTGTTTCTTCTCGCAACAGCGTTCGCTCTGGCGGACTTGATGCAATCCGACGCCGCGCCCGATACGCTTTTTTGGAACTGGGACGCGTTTCACGACCAATACGTAACAGCCGATGCGCCTGCCCGCGCGGCGCTTCTGAATGGGTTTCGCGTTGCCGAATTGGCGGGGCGTGTGGCTCTCGAACCAAGAATAGATCCAAAGCACTGTCTGCGTGTTGATCGAGAAACTCTTCTTGAACAGTTGGAACAGGCAGGAGAGCGAGGACTGCACGCATCTGTCTTAACGAATGCAGTTGCGACTGATGTCGGCCGTCTTTGGGTTGAAGCGGAAAGCTTGAGCGGCCCGGCAACCTCCGCATTTCGGTACTTTTATGAGCGCGAAGTGGGCCTTGCGCCGCCATCTCCCGAAACTGCCCCATTAATTCCATTCTAGGCGACTTGCGCCCGGCCTGCCTGTCTGACAACAGATGGCCTATGGCAAAAGAGAAGAAACCAAGCCGTCAAAAGGTCTTCACGCTCCTCGTCCAAATTGGGCGCAAGGACGGTGACGGGCTGCCAGAAGGAGCGACCGGCGGCGCGCTGGTCTGCTACGCGTCCGGCGTCGATGAGGCAGAGGCGGTTCGCGAGACCGTGGCCGTCCTGAAGCGCGCGGATGTCGCGCCATTGGACGTCACCGGGTACGGAACCCTGGAGGACCGCGAGAGCGAAGGCCACGAGATCGACGATGAAGAACGTGCGCTTATGCAGCGCGCTTTGGACGACAACGCGGTGATCGTGGCTCAGATGACGCCGTTCTTCGGAGATGACGCATGACAGCGGTGTTTCTCGATCTCGACGGGACGTTGATGCATTCACAGCGCGGCATCGTCAGTTCTCTCACGCATGCGTTTCAATCCACTGGCCTCGGGCATCACGCTGAGGACGACCTCACCTGGATGATTGGCCCACCTTTCGTCGATAGTTTTGCCAAGCTCGGGATCGAGGATGCGGACCCGATTCTCGCCGCCTATCGGAGCCATTATCAAGCCACCGGTATGTTCGACGCCGAGGTGTACGACGGTGTTTTTGACGCGCTGGACGCCATGCAAGATGCCGGGCATCGACTCTATCTGATGACCGCCAAACCGCACGCCTACGCCACGAAGATCACGGCGCACTTCGGACTGGCCCCCTATATGGCGCGTGAGTTCGGCCCCGAATTGGACGGAACACGCAACTGGAAGGGCGACCTTTTGGCTTACGCTCTGGCAGAAACCGGCGAGGTGGCGGGCAATTCCGTGATGGTCGGCGACCGACACCACGACATGGGCGCGGCCGCCGAAGTGGGCATGCCATCGATCGCCGTGCGTTGGGGATATGGCTCGCCGGAAGACTGGACCGGCGCTGCGGCTCTGATTGATCTGCCACATCACTTGCCGGAGGCCGTTGAAGTCATCGCACGAGACAGGTAGCACTTTTCCCATGTCTATTGATGCCGCCGACCTCACCGCCCGCCTGATCCGATGTCCATCTGTGACCCCTGAAGAAGGCGGGGCCTTGGTCCTGCTCGACGCCCTTCTGACAGAGGCGGGATTTGAAACCTTCCGCGCAGACCGTGGCGAGATATCAAATCTGGTCGCGCGCTTCGGCCCCAAAGGTCACGCAAAAACATTCGGGTTCAACGGCCACACCGATGTGGTCCCCGTCGGCGACCCGGATGATTGGGCCCATCCACCCTTCGGCGCCACCATCGAAAACGGCAAGATCTTCGGGCGCGGCGCTGCAGACATGAAGTCCGGCGTGGCCGCTTTCGTCGCCGCCGCCATCGATTTCGCGAAAGAGACACCGCCCGATGGAGCCATTCTGATTACGATCACCGGCGACGAAGAAGACGTCGCCCAGGACGGCACCCGCGCCATCCTCGACTGGATGGCAGCGAATGGTGAGGCGATGGACGTCTGCCTCGTGGGAGAACCGACTTGTCCGAACAAACTGGGGGATACCATCAAGATCGGGCGACGCGGCTCGATGACCGGGTATTTCACAGCCACCGGTGTGCAAGGCCACTCCGCCTATCCCCATCGCGCTAAAAACCCTGTACCAGCCCTTGCACGCCTGATGGACCGGCTCGCCAGCCACACGCTCGACAAAGGCACCGAGCACTTTGATGCCTCGACCCTGGCCGTCACCACCTTTGACACAGGCAATCCCGCGAACAACGTCATCCCGGCCAGTTGCCGCGCGACGGCCAACATTCGCTTCAACGACAGTCACTCCTCAAAAAGCCTGACCGACTGGATGCTGGCAGAAGCCGCGAAGGTCAGCGAAGAAACAGGGATCGATATCGAGATGGTAACGCAGGTTTCCGGCGAGAGTTTCGTGACCCCGCCCGGCGACCTCTCCACGCTTGTCAGCACAGCCATCAAATCTGAAACCGGTCTGACGCCCGAGCTGTCGACCACCGGCGGCACGTCTGATGCGCGTTTTGTAAAGTTGCACTGCCCGGTGGTGGAATTCGGCCTTGTCGGACAAACCATGCATCAGGTGGACGAGCATGTTTCGGTGGCCGACATTCACGCCCTGAAAGCGGTCTACAGCCGCATCCTTCGCGATTACTTCTCGGCCTCCGCATGATCGACATTTCCCTGACCAAGGACATCGAGAGCTGCCTCGCTGTGCGCCACAAAGTCTTCGTTGAAGAACAAGGGATCGCGCTGGAAGAAGATGTGGACGGTCTTGACGAAGAAGCCATCCAATTCCTCGTCCGGGACGGGGATCAACCGGTTGGTACGCTTCGCATTCTGGTCAAAGACACGACCGCGAAAATCGGCCGCCTCGCCGTTCTGAAAAGTCATCGGGGCAGGGGGCTTGGGCGCGATCTCATGCTGGCCGCGCTTGAGCATCTCCAGGCGCAGGATCACCTGACCAAGGTCAAACTCGGCGCGCAGATCGAAGCGATTGGTCTCTACGAAAGCCTTGGGTTCAGGCCCGAGGGTGACACCTTCATGGACGCAGGCCTCCCGCATCAGATGATGGTGCGCGCACTTTGAGGCGGAACACCCTCATTGTCATGGTGAAAGAACCGCGACCCGGTCGCGTCAAAACGCGTCTCGGAGCGGATATCGGTCTGACCAATGCGGCTTGGTGGTTTCGCCATCAAACCCGCCAATTGTTGCGCCGGCTGCGCGACCCCCGTTGGTACATCGTTCTGGCCGTTGCTCCGGATCACGAAGGGCTCCAAAGCCGCGTCTGGCCGCCCGACCTGCCGCGCCTGCCGCAAGGACCGGGCAACCTCGGCGACCGGATGGCGCGCTTGCTGCGCGCCACCCAAGGCCCCAGCCTTGTGATCGGCGCCGACATCCCCGGCATTGAACGCCACCACATTGCCGAAGCCTTCTCGGCACTTGGACAAAATGCGTCTGTCCTCGGCCCTGCACCTGACGGTGGCTACTGGCTTGTCGGTCTTGCCCACCCGTCTCGCGCACCCAATGCGCTGTTCCAAAGCGTCCGCTGGTCCACAAAAGACGCCATGCGGGATACAGAAGGCACGCTTCCAATCCCAGTCGCCCATGTCGCAGCTTTGCGCGACGTCGACACAGTAGCCGATCTCTGACCTCTGACCGTTTCAAAACCCCTAGTGACCCGGTCAATCCCGCGTGATAGCTGCAATCTCATGGCGCGTATCCCCACCAAAGATGAAATTCTGGCCTGGATCTCGAACAACCCGA
>CAZMRS010000287.1:0-4039 GCA_964568435.1 uncultured Boseongicola sp.
CTTTAGTGTCATAGAGCCTTCTCCGGGGTATCTGAAGGTATCTTCTGGCGAGATAGTCGCCCGGCTACGCCTAGGTGCATGTGAGCCGGGATACGAGGACGCGTGCGCACAGGGTGCGCAACTTCAGAGAAGTGAATACCTTCCCTCGGCATCACATTCGCACGGAGATATCGTGACATATCGCTGGGAGGTTTTGGTGCCAAATGACTTTGTCTACGAGACGCTAAGCGGTGATCTTCGAGCCGGTCGATTTTATAACGACTCCGGCGAAGCGGTTTTGTCGTTCCTCTTGGATGGGACCTCAGGACTAACGGTCAATCGGAAGACGTGCTTTGGCCCTGAGGGCTTTGGTCAGTGGCACCAGGTCGAAGTAAAGGCCGTTTGGGATTCAACGAAGAAGAAGGGCTTAAAGGACAAGACGCCTGGAGCAATCTCAATCAGTTGTGACGGCGTTGAAGTCCATTCAAGCTCTGGTCGCCCCACAGTTGGCGAAGGCAAGAGAATTTGGCTTGCTTTGGGCCTCAGGGGAGCGATGAGGTTGGCTGACGGCGACAATGCGACTGTGCACTTTCGAAACCTTGAGTACCGTTGAGGGCAGTTGTTGCCATTTCCCAAACTGCAAGTGGCAGCTTCGTCCGCAAAGCGGATGTTTATTTCGGCCAAGCAAAACCCCATGAGATGGGCCTCATGGCCTGATGACCAGCTTGCCTTTCACCTCACCCAATCCCGTACGTCGAAGTGCCTCCGGCACTGAAGAAAGCGGCAGAACGGCCTCCAGATGCGGTGAGATCTTCCCCTCCACGGCAGCGCGCGCAACACGCGCTGTGAGGTCACTACCACTTGGAACCATCAGCATTCCGATAAACTTGTGCGCGGGGCGAAAAAACAACCCACCAAATACCAGGAAAAGCAGTACGCTGACACGGCCGCCCAACGCCTTATAGACGCCATCCTTCGTAAGGCATTGGGCGATACTGAAAGGACCGCGGGTCGCCACCATGTCAAGGATTTGGGTCCACTGTTTGCCGAGATTTACGAAGTCTTGGGTCCTGTAGTCGATGGTCTCGTCTGCGCCCAACTCCTCAAGCCAATTGATCTTGCTCGCATTGTCGACCGTCGTAACATGTGCGCCCGTGGCCTTCGCCAGTTGCAACGCCATTGTGCCCGAGCCACCACCTGCGCCGTTGATTAAAAGTTTGTCATCGGGCACCAGCCCCTCAGTACCGGCCAGCGCAATTCCCCCTGCCTGAGGTAAACAGGCAGCAATTTCGTCTGAGAGCTCCTCCGGAACCCGGATCATTTCGGCCTCGGACACGCACGCGTATTCAGCAAAGCCCCCCCGTACCATCACGACATCCCCCATCACCCTGTCGCCAATCTCGAACTTGGATGCCTCGGCGCCCAGTTTGTCCACGACGCCAACGATGTCAGATCCGAGCACGGGGTTCTTTGGGCGAAACAGTCCACCGACAAGCCGCGCATAAAGCGGATCGCCGATGAGGTACTCCCAGTCCGACAGATTCACACCACAAGCAAGAACCTTCACACGGACCTCGGATGCACGCGGCTCCGGCATCGGAATGTCGGCGAGACGCAGATGCTCCGGCCCTCCGTATCTATACTGAACCACAGCCTTCATCAGATTTTTCTCTTTCAGCATTTTCGATCCGGCAATGAATTTCGGTTGTCCCGATGGACGACTTTACGCTTGTGCTCTTTTACAGGTCTCAACCACGTTTGGCTTTGAGATAGGTCATAAACTCGCGCTCATCAGGTGTTCAAACAGCGATGTCTCAGTCCGCAAGGTGGTCGTTCGCCCAGTTCGTAATACCGTTGGTACGATATGAAATTATGTTGGACCTTGTACGGGACACTACCGTTGAGTTCATATACCTACATTCATTCACTTAATCCTGGTCACGAAGAGTCCGGCCCTATTCTTCATTTGAAATCATATGTTTAGAAGAATCCGACAAATCTCCAAACGCTCCATCTAATAAATTGTCTAAGCATTTTGTGTTCGTTCTCTGTACCAAAGCTCGCAGCAGTTGTTGCCGTCGGCTGAGCGCAATACTCATATCACCGACAAATTTTAATCAAAGTCACTTGCCATGTTGTCACGGTAGTTTTGTGCCGGAGTCACGCCATGGAAATCGTCGTTGTCTTACTCGGAGCGGTCCTGATCTGGACCGCATCCAGCGGCGTAAAACGCAGCCGACGAGAAAGCAGAGAGTGTAAGCGAAGCACCCCCCAACCGGAGGCTGAGGCAAAGCCTATCACACCCAAGACTGCTGGGCCCGGACCATTCGATCCAAACACTGCGCATCCTGTTCCAAGAGCAACTTTTTTGGAAGGCAAGGCCTATGTGGTCGATGGAGACACCATTAAAATCAAAGGCAGGCAAATTAGGCTTTTTGGCATCGACGCACCCGAAATCGACCACCCCTATGGAAGAATTGCCAAATCAGCTCTGATAAAGCTTTGCGGTGGAAAGATCGTGTGCGCCGAGGTCATGGAAGAAGACGATCATGGTCGAACGGTCGCGCGTTGCAGGCTGGAGGACCAACGCGACTTGTCCGCCGAGATGGTGAAGCAGGGCTTAGCCATTGATTGGAAGAAATATTCCGGCGGCGAGTACCGGTCTATTGAGCAATATGGTGTCAGAAAGAAGAAATTATTCCTGGCGGACCAGCGCCAAAAGGGAAACATGAAGGCTTGGCAAGACTACGAAGCGTGGCGAAAGAAACAACAGGCAAAAAATGTTGGCAACATGAACAAAGGTTAGCCAATTTCGTTGTTTTGCGATCGCCTGAGGTATGCGTGCTTTGCTCTTGCTTTCTGCCGTACCTGCTGCGTGCAGTGACGAACCATCGCAGAGCTTTGACCCGTAACAGCCGCCACGAGATCATCGCCGCAACGAGCTCACAGGCGGCGTTGTAGCGCAGTTTATGAGCCAGTCGGAGCATCGGCTCGGAGCAGATCATTCGACTTGAGATCCGACCAGAAACCTTGCGGAATGGAATGATCCCACCATTCTAGGATTTGTGTAAACTCGTCGGGCTCTCTGGGGCCAGGTATGGTGCTGACGACCAAAGGATGCGCACGGCAAAATGCCAACGCCGCCGCCCCAAGCGGAACTTTATGTTCGTCAGCGACCGCCTTGATCTTTTTGACTTTTTCAATGATCGACTCTGGGATCGCAGCGTAGTTGAACGTGTCGCCACCAGCCAGAACACCCGAATTGAAAGGCCCTCCCATGACGATCTGGCAGCCGTGGGTCTCGCATTTCGGAAACAGGTCATCCAGCGGCGCCTGTTCGAGCAAAGTGTACCGCCCAGCAAGGAGCGACACATCCCAGCTACCATGATCCAGAGCGCGCGAAAGAACGTCGCTGAAGTTGGTGCCAAGCCCAATGGCCTTAACATCGCCCGCGCGCCGAAGCTCGTCCATCGCGCGGTACCCGCCGTCCATTGCCTTCCTGAACAGTTCGGGATCATCGGTGCCGTGATCCGGGTCCCCAATGTCGTGGATGTAGAGTATCTCAATCGTATCCCTGCCCAGCCTTTGAAATGAATCTTCGAAACTGCGCATGACGCCGTCGTATGAGTAATCGTAAACGACCTGAAATGGCAGGGCATCGGCCCAGGCACCGGCATCAGCGACTTCACCGGGCTTTAAAAGACGGCCCACTTTTGTCGAAACAACTGTGTCTGATTGGCCCCTTACCCCTGTGCCGACGCGGTGCTCGGCCAGACCGTGTCCGTAGAAAGGAGCTGTGTCGACATAGTTGATCCCCGCCGCCAAAGCACGTCGCATAATTTCGGCCGCGTCCGCATCAGATACAGCGCGGAAAATGCCCGCGAGAGTCGCCGTGCCCAGGCCCAGCTCCGATATTTCGAGACCCGTTTCTCCTATTTGACGGCGTTTCATCACAAACTCCCCTGGTTTGGCCCGGCGCGTCCCGAGGAAGACTTGCGTCACTCCTCTTCGTTCAGTTGAAGCTTAGGTTCATATGTCGTCGAACGAAAGTCGGCGTGGA
>CAZMRS010000288.1:0-4031 GCA_964568435.1 uncultured Boseongicola sp.
AGAAAAGCGTTCTCAAGGCGTCGAAATCGTTGGTGCTTTGATGTTTGCTCGCCATGTGGGGCTGAACGGACAAGCGGCTTAGAGCGCTTTCGAGGTTTTTGTTTGTACCGGGCATGGGGATATGGCCGATTTCACCGGCATTTCCATATGCCCCTTGGATCAATTGGCCGTTGCTGACGAGGCCGAGACCCAATCCTGCGCCGAAGTAGAGGTAAGCGTAGTTTGAAAGACCCTGTGCGACGCCATTCAATCGTTCGGCCATGGCGGCGGCGTTGGCGTCATTGCTCACTTCAACGGGCAGGCCGAGTGCATCGGAAAAAAGAGCGGACGGATCAATGTCTTGCCAACCGCTAAGGTCAGACCCGTTGCCCGTAATTCCGGTTTTTCCAAAGGGTCCGGGCATCACGATACCCGCGCCGAGCGTACGTGACTTGGCAGCAGGTTCGCTTTGAATCGCTTCAGCTTGCAGGCGACGCACGTGTTTGAGAACAGCCTCTGGCCCCGTGCTTTCAAGCGACAGGCGTTTTGTCATAAGCGCTGTGCCCTCTAAGTCGAGCAGGGCCCCCAAAACTGCGTCGGGCCGGACTTCCAATCCTAGGGCAAAACCGCCTTTTGCGTTCAAGGCATATTGTTTGGCGGGTAGGCCGCGCCCCGACACAACTTGCCCGCGCTCGGTTAAAAGGCCTTCGGTTGTGAGATCCGCGATGATGTTGCTGACGGCTTGGGTCGACAAGGACAAGGCGCGTGCGATTTCGGCGCGCCCCATGGTTCCAGCCTTGCGAATTTGATCGAGCACAGCACGCCTGTTTCTCAGACGGGACCGTTCGGCATTGCTGCCTTGCTGTGCGGTGTGCGTGAACATTGTTTCGGATTAACTCCAATCAATTGAATAATCAATCCAGTTGAGTTAATCCGGGTATAGGAATCACAAAACCAATAAATGTCACCAAGGGAGTTTCCGTATGAAAACCAAGTTTAAAGGGGCGGCATTGGCTGCTTTGACCTCGGCCACGGCGTTGTTTGCGACAAGCGCCAGCGCTGTTGAAATTGAATACTGGCAGTATTTCTTTGATGCGCGGGTCACCGCGATGGAGCAGCTCATTGAGAATTTCGAAGCTGCCAACCCGGACATCACCGTGACGATGACGCATTTCCCGTACGCAGATTATCGTACGAAGGTTGCCGCCGCCATCCCAGCAGGTGAGGGGCCGGATGTTGTTCAGCTCTTTTACGGATGGTTGAACGACTACGTGAAGGCGGAACTGATCCAGCCTTTGCCGACGGACACGTTCCCAGCGTCGATGGTGGATGAAGAATTCTTCCCGATGGTTCAGGCCATGAAGGATGGTGACGCTTATTGGGCACTTCCCACGGCAGTGCGTTCTTTGGCGTTGTTCTACAACGAGCGCTTGCTGGAGGAAGCCGGAGTTGAGCCGCCGACCAATATGGAAGAGTTCATGGCTGCGGCTGCCGCAATGACCAAGACTGATGCAGCGGGCAACCTTACTCAGGTTGGCGTCACTGCTGGCATGACCGCACAGGATCACCACTGGTGGCGCGAGGGTCTGATCCGTCAGTTTGGTGGCGAGCCGTACACCAACGACTATCAGACTGTGAACTACAATTCCGAAGCTGGTTTGAAGGCGTTGGAGTTCTACACCAACATGTTTGAAGGCGATGACCCAGTGACGGCCATTGGCTTCATGGACGAACCGCAGGCCGCCTTTAAGGCTGGTCGTGCGGGCATGCACATCGACGGATCGTTCCGTATTGGTTCGCTCAACAAAACGCGCGGCCTGAAGTGGGGCGTGACGGAGCTCCCTGCGATGGCTGACGGCACGCGGTCGAATTATTCGTCTTACTGGGTGAATGCGATCACCACAAAGGCCGAAGGCGAGAAGTATGACGCCGCCGTGAAATTCATGGAGTACATCACATCGGACGAAGCCATGCAGATTTGGCTGGATGTTGTGGGTGAGCTTCCGGCCAAGCCATCTGTCGGACTGACCGAAGCGAACGCAAACGACGACACGTTTGGGCCGTTCATCAAAGGTCTGGCCTATGCAAATACCACCAAGTTCGCCAACGAGAGTGCTCAGCGACAGCTGATGGTCGAGATGGTTGAGCGTATTCAGCTTCAGGACATGAGCCTTGCAGACAGCCTTGCGATTGCGGCTGAAGCTGAACAGAAGATCCTTGACGAGTACTACAGCAACTAATCGCTGTGTAAGGCGCGGCTCTGCCTCTCCCTGTCGGGGCCGCGCTACACGACACTCCTAAGGCGCAATCCATGTACCGTAACCTGACCATCCGGCAAAAACAGATCGTCTGGGCCTGGGCCTTTCTGGCGCTGCCCGTGATTTTTTATGTGGTGATCCGTTTTTACCCGACGGCCAACGCGGTGGTAATCAGCTTTCAGAATTGGAACCTACTCGGGGATCGCACCTGGGCTGGGTTGGAGAACTACGAGAAACTGGTCAATGATCCTGTGTTCTGGAAGGTGTTTAAGAATACATTCCTGTATTTGCTGATCGGAACGCCTATCAGCCTCGTGATCTCGTTCATCATTGCCTATCACTTAGACAAGACGCGTTTCATGCATGGCTTTCTGCGCATGCTTTACTTTTTGCCGTTCATGACGAGCGCGGTGGCAATGGCTTGGGTCTGGCGCTGGTTCTACCAGGATGTGCCCATTGGCTTGTTCAATAACATCTTGGCCGCATTTGGGATTCCTCAAATCAGTTTTCTGAATTCAACGACGAACGCCTTGCCGTCCATTTTGGCACCGGCCGTTTGGGCGGGGCTTGGATTTCAGGTCATTATTTTCATGGCCGGTTTGCGTGCCATTCCTGTGAGCTACTACGAGGCCGCGAAGATCGATGGTGTTGGATGGTGGACCGTACTGACGCAGATCACGTTGCCGCTGCTGCGCCCGACAATCGTATTCATTGTCGTATTCTCGTCGATCGGCTTCCTTCGGATTTTCGATCACGTGTTCAACATGACGACGAACAACCCCGGCGGGCCGCTGAATTCGACGAAGCCGCTTGTGTTGATGATTTATGACACGGCTTTCAATGGTTTCGATATGGGTTATGCCGCTGCACAGACGGTGGTTCTGTTTACGATCCTGTTGATTGTATCGCTCATCCAGTTGCGACTTTTGAGGAGTAACTGATGGTCGCTGTCGCAGATACACCGCGCGCCACTTCGGACGCATTGTTAAACGCAGAACCGTCTCGCAAGCCGCGGAACATGGGGCAGATTCTGCGTTGGCTCATCCTGTTTATCGGCGGTGTCCTGATGGTGATGCCGATCGCTTATATGATCTCAACGTCGCTGAAGTGGCCGCATGAGGTCTACAACGTCAATCTGATCCCGGAAGAGCCGACCATTGAGAACTACACATTCGTTTTAGAGGATGGGCGGTTTTACTGGTGGTTTGTAAATTCGATTATCATTGCGACGATCACGACGATCTCGAACCTCTTGTTTGACTCGCTGGTGGGCTACACGCTGTGCAAATTCCGCTTTCCGGGGCGCACGATTGTCTTCATTGCGATCCTGTCGACACTGATGATCCCGACCGAAATGTTGGTGATCCCGTGGTATCTGATGAGCCAGAGCTTTGGGTGGTTGGACAGCTATTGGGGGATCATGTTCCCGGGCATGATGACGGCGTTCGGCACGTTCCTGATGAAGCAATTCTTCGAAAGCGTGCCGGATGACTTCATTGAGGCTGCGCGGATCGACGGGCTGAATGAACTGCAGATTTGGTGGACTGTGGCAATGCCATTGGTGAAGCCGGCCTTGGCCGCTTTGGCGATCTTTGTTTTCCTCGGGAACTGGACAGCGTTTCTTTGGCCGTTGATCGTGACCAATTCGGTCGATATGTACACGATCCCCGTTGGTCTTTCGGGCTTCGGTGATGAAGCGGATGTGGCGTGGGAGTTGATTATGACCGGGGCAGCGATCAGCACGATACCAACGTTGGTCGTGTTCCTGATCTTCCAGCGTTTCATCATTCGCGG
>CAZMRS010000289.1:0-4026 GCA_964568435.1 uncultured Boseongicola sp.
TTCCGCTCATCGAAATCGCGCTGTTTATTCAGATCGGCGGTTTGATCGGGCTATTTCCGACGCTCGCAATTGTGATCATAACCGCTGTGGTTGGCACATATTTGGTGCGAAGCCAGGGTCTCGCCGTCCTGAATCAAGTGCGCGGATCCTTCGAAGAGCTGAACGATCCTACTGAACCGCTGGCACATGGCGCGATGTTCCTGTTTTCCGGCGCGCTCCTTTTGACGCCGGGGTTCTTTACCGATGCAGTAGGGTTCGCGCTCTTGGTGCCGGGTGTCCGCGGCCACGTTTATCGCGCCATCCGTTCCAGAGTGACCGTTCAAAGTTTTGAGTACGGGAAACCCAAAGCGCCCCGCGACGACGGGATCATTGATGCCGAGTACGAAGATTTGGACGCGCCGCAACCAAAAGGCCCGTCAGGCTGGACTCGGCATTGAGGCTCCCCGGCCCGTCTGCTAGAGGGGGGCCGATTTAAAAAAACCGTCAAACGGAGAATTCCATGGCCGAGAACGACAACGGCGCTGCACCTGCTCAACCGACCCCTCCACAGATGAAGATCATGGGGCAGTTCATTCGCGACCTGTCTTTCGAAAACATCCTGTCCCAAAAACCAATCGAAGGCGAAGTTCAGCCCGACATTCAGGTTCAGGTGTCGCTTGATGCACGCAAGCGCGGTGACAAGCAGTACGAAGTGATTTCCAAGTACAATATCACTTCAAAAAACAAGAACGGTGACCAAACTCTGTTCGCACTGGAGCTTGAATACTCAGGAATCTTCCAGATCGACAACATCCCGGACGAGCAGCTTCATCCGTTCCTTATGATCGAATGTCCTCGCATGACCTTCCCGTTTGTCCGCCGCATCGTCTCTGACATGACGCGTGATGGTGGCTTCCCGCCGCTGAATCTCGACAACATCGACTTTATTGCGCTCTATCGCCAAACAATTTTGCAAAAACAGCAGGCACAAGCCGCTGCTGGCGCCGAAGCCCCTAAAGTCAGCTAAAGCGCGACCAAACCGCGTTATCGCCCATGGCGCCAACAAAGGCGTCGTGGGCGTTTTTCTCTTCAGCAGAAATCCTCGAAGGCAGTGGGTTAGGCCGCTTCGCGACCCGATCACTCCCGACTGCAGACGCATTCGCCATTAGGGATTCCGCTTCCGATAACCCAAAGTCCGGCTGACGACCGCCAATGAGTTCCAGATAGACCTCGGCAAGAATTTCGCTGTCGAGCAAGGCGCCGTGAAGCGTCCGGGCAGAGTTATCAATGCCGTACCGACGGCAAAGCGCATCCAGTGATGCCGGAGAGCCTGGAAACTTTTTGCGCGCAATAGCGAGCGTGTCGACGGCTTGATCCCAAGGGATTTGCGGCATCCCTAGCCAGCCCAATTCGGCATTCAAAAACTTCATGTCGAACGCGGCGTTATGGATTACCAGCTTTGCGTCACCGACGAATTCCACAAAGTCCTGCGCAATCTCTTTGAACACCGGCTTATCACGCAAAAAGTCGTCACCTAGGCCGTGCACCTGAAACGCGTCATCAGGCATGGATCGTTCAGGGTTTATGTACTGGTGATAGGTCCGGCCTGTCGGCACGTGGCGCAAGAGCTCGACGGCTCCGATCTCGACAATTCTGTCTCCGGTTTGGGGATCAAAGCCCGTCGTCTCGGTGTCGAGTACAATCTCACGCATCGGCAATCCGCTTTCTGATGTCCGTCAAAACATCTTGGACAGCTTGTCGGGCAACCTCAAGGCTGGACGTATCGATCACAAAATCAGCTCGCTCTCTTTTCTCGCGATCGGGCACTTGCTTCGCCAAAATCATGTTCAGCTTCTCGTCAGACATATTCGGCCGAGCCAACACACGTCTGCGTTGTTCCTCAGCTGAAGTGGAAACCACCACAACAGCATCAACCTTTTCATTTGCACCCGTTTCAAAAAGAAGCGGTATATCGACCAAAACAATGTCGCTCGATGCACCCGCTATGAAGGTCCTACGGTCATCAGCAACGAGGGGGTGCACGATGCTCTCAATTTTCGACAAAATATCTGGCTCATCAGCAATCATCGCCGACAGGCGGTTGCGATCAACCGATCCATCAAGCACGGAATCCGGGAACTCCACCGCAAATTCGGAAACAGCCGCGCCCCCTTTTGAGTAGAGCCGATGAACCGCATCATCAGCGCTCCATATCGGAACTCCTAGATCGCGAAACATTTCTGCAGTCGTGGATTTTCCCATACCGATCGAGCCGGTCAGGCCGATCACGAAAGGCCGTGTCACGACAAAACTGCCTGGCGAAGCGCTTCGTCGACTTCTGGTCGCACTCCGAACCACCGCTCAAAACCCGGGGCAGCTTGGTGAAGCAGCATCCCAAGTCCATCGACGGTCGTGCAGCCAACAGATTTAGCTTCTGCCAACAGCTTGGTTTCCAGCGGCGTGTACACCAGATCCGTCACGACTGTATCTGCGCTTAGAGCATCTAAGGGAATGCGCATCTCAGGTTTACCGACCATTCCCAGGGAAGACGTATTCACGACGGTTGCTGCGCCTTCCATCATGTTTCCCGCCTGCACCCAGTCGTAAACCGTGACCTTCACACCAAATTCTTGCCGTAACGCCTCGGCCCGCGTTTTCGTACGGTTCGAAAGCCGAATTTCTGGCGCGCCGGCATCAATCAGTGCAGAAACAACAGCTCGCGCTGCGCCACCTGCGCCAATGACTGCCGCCGGACCGGCATCAGCCGTCCACCCTGGTGCGCCTTGTCTAAGGTTTTCGAGAAACCCGTAGCCATCCGTGTTATCGGCGTGGATCTTTCCGTCCTTGCCAAAAACCAATGTATTGGCCGCCCCCATGAGAGCGGCTCGGTCGGTCACCTGATCGGCTATGGTCAGCACACGCTCTTTATGCGGGATAGTGACGTTCAGCCCGACAAACCCCGCTTTCGGCAATGCTCGAAGGGTATCTTCAAGATCGTCCGGGGCTATCTCCATCGGGATATAGTGCCCTACAATCCCATACCTGTTGAGCCAATAGCCATGAAGCTTTGGGGACTTTGAATGGGCAATCGGCGACCCGATGACACCCGCTAAAGGAATTCGATGATCCGTCATTTCGGCAAAGTGCCGCGCAACGTCAGATAGGACAAGAGCTCAACAAGCGGTAAGCCCAAAACTGTGAAGTAGTCGCCTTCAATCCGGGACATGAGTCTCACACCTTCTTCTTCCAGCTTATATCCACCAACCGAGTTGCGGATGCTGTCCCAATTACGAGCGACATAATCCTCTATGTAATCAGCAGACGCGTCGCGCATTACTAGCCGTACATGTCCGATGTGCCTCCAGACCGGCTTCATGTCTTCATAGATTACAGCTGCCGATAAAAGGCTATGACGCTTCCCGCGCATCTTCTTCAACAGACTGATTGCTTCCGCCTGAGTCTCACACTTGGAAATGACGTCGCTCTCAAAATCCAAAACTTGATCGCAGCCCAATACGAGTCCACTGTTCCCTTTTGACGCGACCTTTCGTGCTTTGGCCTCTGCCAAGGCGTCAGCTATATCTCTGGGCTTGGCACCCTCAGCCAACATTGATTGCTTAATGGCGTCCTCGTCGACTCTCGCCGAAACCGTTTCAATGCGTAGGCCCGCGTTTCGCAATAGCGTGGCTCGAATCTCGGATGTCGAGGCCAGAATCAAATCGGTCATCTGGGGACATCTATGTGAGTAATCATGTGCGTGACTCTGGGTGCAGAAATGTGAATCCTTGGCTCCTGCAAATTCCATACCCGTGTTTCGGTCGAACCACGAGAACAATCAGAATTTCGTTCTATGGTGATAAGGCTTCGCCCAAGCCTGTGGTCAACCGACCTCCATTTATTTTTCCCCGAATTATCAACAGACTTAAAGACGTAATGAATTGCGTAATTCGTTGAAAGTAATTGATTTTATGTCGGTTACACAGACGGGCTTTCATCACTGAATAAATTATCCCATTGAGGACAAACGTCAGGATAACTTAATAATCC
>CAZMRS010000290.1:0-4007 GCA_964568435.1 uncultured Boseongicola sp.
GCGCGTTTCGACGAACGTCGCCCGTTGAGGTGGCAAATATAATCTGAAGCTGATCCCATTCTTCTTCGTCGCGGTCCACGGGCATCATGGCGGCAATTGACACACCTGTTGGGATCGGAAGAATATTGACGATAGCCTTGCCCTTCGAGGTTCTTCCGCCAAGAGGCAGGCGCCACGTCTTGAGCTTGTAAGCCATGCCATCAGTGGTGAAGAACAGCAGCTGCGTGTGCGTGTTGGCCACGAAGAGAGACGTCACAACGTCATCGTCTTTGAGCGTGCCGCCTGACAGACCCTTGCCGCCACGCTTTTGTGAACGGAAATCAACAAGCGGAGTGCGTTTGATGTAGCCGGATTGGGTGACCGTCACGACCATATCTTCGCGCTCAATAAGATCTTCATCTTCAAGATCTCCAGACCATTCGACAATCTCGGTCCGTCGTGGAACTGCAAACTTGTCTTTAACTTCCTGCAGCTCTGTCGAAATAATCGACATGATCCGCTCGCGCGAGCCCAGAATGTCGAGATAGTCTTTGATTTTAGCCGCGAGTTCTTCCAGCTCGTCGGTAACCTCTTTCACGCCAATTTGTGTCAGGCGCTGAAGGCGCAGATCCAGAATGGCTCGCGCCTGTGTTTCAGACAGGTTGTATGTGCCATCTTCATTCATTGTATGGCCCGGATCGTCGATCAGGCGGATGTAGTCAGCGATATCTGCCGCCGGCCAACGACGCTCCATGAGACGCTTTCTGGCCTCTGGTGCGTCCGCACTTGAACGAATGGTGGCCACGACCTCGTCGACGTTCGATACAGCAACAGCGAGGCCACACAGGATATGGCTGCGCTCACGCGCTTTTTTCAGGTCGAAGGCGGTGCGACGTGCGACGACTTCCTCACGGAAGGCTACAAAATTCGTTAGAAAATCACGCAGAGTCAGTGTTTCCGGGCGGCCACCATTCAATGCAAGCATGTTGCAGCCAAATGATGTCTGCATCTGGCTGAAGCGGTAAAGCTGATTGATCACAACGTCTGGGGTGGCGTCGCGCTTTAGCTCAATGACAACGCGCACACCGACACGATCGCTTTCGTCTTGAATGCCACTGATGCCTTCCAATCGCTTCTCGCGGACGAGATCTGCGATTTTCTCGATCATCGACGCTTTGTTCACCTGATAGGGAATCTCATCAAGGACGATGGCGTACCTGTCTTTGCGGATTTCTTCGACGCGTGTTTTAGCGCGGACAATCACGCTGCCTCGTCCTTCGAGGTATGCTTTTCGTGCGCCAGACCGTCCAAGGATCACGCCACCTGTCGGGAAATCGGGGGCCGGGATGTATTCCATCAGGGCTTCGGTCGAGAGGTCTGGGTCCTCGATCAAAGCCAGAGTTCCGTCAATGACCTCTCCAAGATTGTGAGGCGGGATATTGGTTGCCATGCCCACCGCAATCCCACCGGCACCGTTGACCAACATGTTTGGGAAACGGGCAGGGAGGACAGCTG
Organism: uncultured Boseongicola sp.; assembly: GCA_964568435.1. Taxonomy (GTDB): domain Bacteria; phylum Pseudomonadota; class Alphaproteobacteria; order Rhodobacterales; family Rhodobacteraceae; genus Boseongicola. Next base: position 1,495 of record CAZMRS010000290.1, read on the forward strand.
GTTCCTGATCTTTGCCGTCGTAATTGTCTTGAAAATCAACGGTTTCTTTCTCGATGTCGGCAAGAAGGAACCCAGCAGGTTGGTCCATGCGGACTTCTGTGTATCGCATTGCGGCGGGGTTATCGCCGTCCATGGAGCCGAAGTTACCCTGACCATCCAGCAGAGGAAGCGACATCGAAAACGGCTGGGCCATACGAACAAGAGCATCGTAAATGGCTCCGTCACCGTGCGGGTGGTATTTCCCCATGGTGTCGCCAACCGGCCGTGCTGACTTTCTGTAGGCCTTGTCGTGTGAGTTTCCAGTCTCATGCATCGCGTAAAGAATCCTGCGGTGCACAGGCTTCAGGCCGTCGCGGAGGTCGGGGATGGCGCGGGAGACGATGACGGACATGGCGTAGTCGAGGTAGGACGTACGCATTTCGTCGGCGATGGAGATCGTCGGACCTGTTGGGCGAGGGGCCTCAGGGCGATTTTCTTCTGTATTTTCAGGAGGTTCCGGCGTGTCTGTCACGGTGCTCTCTCTTTGGGCGCAGTGCCGCTATATTTGGTTGATACCAGTGTAACAGACCCCAAGACCTAGGCGCAATGGGACATTGATCTTACCCTTGGCAGCCGGGTAGATCGACTGATAACACACTGTTTTTATTGAAAACTAAACCCGTTTATGGCTCAATTTTCAAAACAGAGCAGAGCAGGAGTGTTGATGAGTACATCAGAGACCGAATTGATGCTGAAGGGTTATGGGCTGACCACAGCGGAACTTTTCTACCGAATGCCCGACTTTCAAAGCGTCCTGAACACTTTCATTTGGCAAGAATACGACCTTGCGCCGGATCACCCTAAGTTGTTCAAATTCATAGAGTTCTGGCAGGACGAATTGGACGGCCCGTTACATTCTGTGAGGTTCGTTCACCGCAAAAAGCTTGTCTCGGGTGAGTGGCAAAACGTGACCGGTGAGTTCACTTTGCACTGACTTCCGGCCAAAACGGTATCGCGTCGGTATAACGTCGGTATTACGTCGGTGCGGGCGTTCGGTGCATTTACCGTTGTGTAACACTTGGATTCTTCGCGATTGCTTGGAAATTGCACCTTCTGACCACAAGATATTGTGGGCGCCGGTTTTGGGCGAAGAAAGCTGCTTGAGAAACTGCAAGTTGCGCGCAATGTTCGGCCAGAAAGATCAGGAAGCGAACGCACGATGCGCATTGCCGCAGTTACAATGGTTTATCAGGGCTACGGCACGCTGAAACGTTGGTGCGCGCATTACGGTGGGCTGGTTGGGGAAGAAAACCTCTACATCATCTCGCACGGCGATGATCCGGTTCACCGCGAAATCGCGTCGCGGAGCAATGTGATCGGGATACCTCGCACTGGTCTAGATCGCTTTGACTACAACAGGCACACCGCGCTTGATAGCTTGGCGAGCTTTCTTGAAACCTACGTAGATGTTGTCATGCGCGTTGATGTCGATGAGTTCGTGTTTGTCGACCCGGATCTGCATGCTGATCTTGCGTCATGCCTTGGGTCGCACAGGGCTGATGCGTGGTTCTGTCTTGGGTTCAATGTGTTCGCAAAACTGGATGAGCCGAAGCTGGATCTTGAGCGCCCTTATTCAGAGCAGAGACGACTTTGTGTGGTTGCCTCGATGTATTCGAAGGCTGTGGCGGGCCGAAACGGGGTTTTCATCGGGTTTCATGGTGCCCGAGACAGCGTGAAGAAAGACGCAAGCCGAATGATCCTACCCAAAGGGCTGTATCTGGCCCATGTACGTCATGCTGAAACGGGTGGCCCAAGCGACGGAGATAGCTATACGGAAATGAGCCGTACACGGCGGGCCCCTTCCGAGGAACTGACCATTCAAGAACGGATTGCGAGTTATCCTGTTGTGGATGCTGAACGAGAATTGGGCGAGTGCTTTGCGAAAATGTCAGTTGGTTTTGAGCGCAATCGCCCGAAGCGGCCGAACATCTGGTGCGTCCCGCGGGTGAAGCGAAATGTGGCCTTTGAGTTGCCGGATCGGTTTGTGGGACTTTTTTGATTGGTGCCTAGTGTCCTTCGAACAAAAGCGTTAGTGGCGATCCATTTCTGGTTGGAGCGCCGGGGATTGAAGTTCTCACTATTGAGGATGCTCCAAAGATGTTATTGCATGGTTTGAGTGAGTAGATGATCGAAGTGCCAGGAAGAGCAATAATCATCAACTCTGAGCATGTGACACGGTGATTTCGAATGCCTAGAATAAATGAATTTTCCTATGACGGCGGCGCTGGAGAATTCGTCGAGATCCGTGTGCCTGCTGGTTATGACGTCTCGGATTTGACTTTAGAGATCTATGGAAAGTCTGGTCCCACTGCTGAACTTGAGCAGACGTTGGATGTGAGTTCGGGAGATTTCACCACGGACGGCACGTGGGACTATTATGTGCTGAACGTCTCGCTGGAAGACGGTCCACGTGCTGCAATCGCGCTTGTTGAAAATGGTGTTGCAATTGAGTCGGTCACATGGGGTGCGACAAG
>CAZMRS010000291.1:0-3984 GCA_964568435.1 uncultured Boseongicola sp.
CCCTAACAACGACCATCAGCTGCTCGATATTGAACGGTGTTTCAATGACGTCGTAAGCGCCCTGCTTGATCGCGGCGACGGCGATCTCAATATTTCCATGCCCAGAAATGATAATGACTGGTACATCCGGGTTATCCCGCCGCACCGCCTTCAAGATATCGATACCGTCCATTTGGCTATCCTTCAGCCAAATATCCAAGATCATCAGTGCCGGGGCTTCCTTGTTCATCTCCGACATGGCCTGATCCGAAGTCCCTGCAAGCCTGGTCGTAAACCCTTCGTCTTTAAGGATGTCCGAGATCAACTCACGGATGTCTCGTTCGTCATCTACAATCAGAATATCGCCCATAATTGCCTCCATCTTTTTATTACTCTGCAACCGCCAGGTCGCTGGTTTCACTCTGAGCCGCAGACAGCGGCAATTCGATCACGGCGGCTGCCCCAATTTGCCCTGATGCATCCAAAGGTGATGCGTCAGTAAGTGTCAGCGTTCCGTCATGTTCCTCGATAATTTTCTTCACGATTGGCAGCCCCAAACCGGTGCCTTTCTCGCGCGTCGTCACATAGGGCTCGAACAAGCGCGAACGGTCTTCGGGCAGACCAATGCCATTGTCACTGATCGTTATCCTTGCGGTGCGCTCTAGAACTTTCAGGCCCACGTGAACTCTCGCGGCATAACCATCGGGATAGCCACGTTTTTCTCCAAGTGTTTCAATGGCCTCTCCCGCATTCTTGATAAGATTGGTTAGCGCCTGCCCGATCATAGTTGCATCCAAGTCGACCAAGATCGGGCCATCTGGAATGTTGGCTGTCAGCTCTACGTCCTGGGCCGCTCCTTCTTGCAACAGAACAGCATCCGAGACGATCTTGGTCAGGTCCTCCAACCTGGTTTCGGGCTCTGGCATCCGCGCAAATTTTGAAAATTCATCGACAATCCGTCTCAGATCGTTGGTCTGCCGCACAATGACGTCTGTCATGCTGTCCAACTGAGCAGCATCGTCACCGGCCGCCGCTTTGAACTTTCGTCTAATTCTCTCCGCCGAAAGCTGAATTGGCGTGAGCGGGTTCTTGATTTCGTGCGCGATCCGCCGCGCTACATCGCCCCACGCGGCCATGCGTTGGGCCGTTACCAAATCCGTAACATCGTCAAATGCAACGACGTAGCCGCGTTCTTCGCCTTCGGTGCCGCGCCGCTCAGCCACGCGCACCAGCAACGTCTCCGCAACGCCCTTTCGGGACACGCGAACTTCTTCCTGAGCGCTCTCGCGACCAGACTCCCGCAACTCACTCAGGATCGGCATAAATTCGGGAACCACCACGTCCAAAGGCGTACCGGTTTCAACTTGACCTTCTGCCCTTAGAATCCGTTCTGCAGAACGGTTGATGAAGCTGACGCGCCCCTGCTCATCAAGTCCAATCACACCGGCAGTCACAGACGACAAAACAGAGTCAAATAGACGGCGACGCTCTTCAATCTGTTGGTTTGTTCTCATCAGGGCGTCGCGTTGCCCCTTCAACTGGCGGGTCATCTGATTGAACAACCGGCCAACCATCGCGATTTCATCTTCGCCCTGCTCTTCGGGAACTTGAACATCCAAGTCACCAGCACCAACCCGTTGTGCCGCTCCAGCGAGACGCCCAACAGGTTGGGAAAGCCTCTCAGCAAACCAGAGACCCAACCAGACAGCTGCAAGAATAAGGATCACCGCGAAGCCCAGATAAAGAAGGCCAAATTCAAAAACGACGCGCCCCCGCTCAGCCTCCAGTTGGTTATAAAGCTGCGCAGTCTCTTCGGCATCATCCAGAAGCCCAAGAATGCGTCCGTCGACATCCCTGCTTACGTAGAGATAGCGATCCGGGAATGCTGTAAGACGAACAAGTGCACGAAACTCGTCTACCTCCAGGTCTTCTATGACGACGGTTTGGCCGTCCCTCGCCTGAAGAATGTCTTGCTCACTGGGTTCCTCAAAATCAAAAAGGTAAGATCGCTCTCCCCGGGTACGAATTTCCCGCGTCCCATCAATGACATATGCTTCCCGCAAACCGCGTTGAATTTGCGTTTGCCCCTGGCTCAGCAGTTGCCGGAGTTCCGCGTCGGAAACAAACACACTACGTGTACGTGCCGAATTCAGAAAAAGTGCTAAGGCGTTCGCGTCTTCGCTTAGATCGCGGCGTTGATCTTCTTGATACGCCTCCGCCGCCGAAAGCGACGCCCCAACGACCCCCCGAACACGGTCGGAAAACCAACCCTCCAAACCAATATTGACAGTCAGGCCAGCAAATACGGCGACCGTAACGGTTGGTACCAGCGCAATCATTGCGAACACGCCTGTTAGACGAAGGTGAAGGCGAGAACCTGCCGACTTTGCGCGTCTGGCAGCAACCATCGAGGCGATGCGTGCCAAAACCAAAGCCGCAACCACAAGGATGTATACGAGATCAGCAAGTAGAACGAGTCGCAGCCACAACGCCGACGCGGTGCGATCCAATGGCCCGAGGACTAAGAACGTGGCGAGTGCCAAAACTGGCCCAAGCAACACAACAACCACAGTGACAGCGTTCTGAAAACGCCGCATCCGTCTGACACGGTTGAGTTTTTGCCAGCTCAATGTCCGCGCGCTAACCGCCACCCGGACCCTCCATATGATGTGCCGATCTGCCCGGCTACCGCTCTATCTTGGTGACTTTGTTATCCACAGTAACGGATAAGTCACTCTCTGTTGCGGTTTTACATCAATTTGCGGCGCCGTGTCACGCGGATATCGAGGTCTGTGATCTTCTTTCTAAGCGTATTTCGATTGATACCCAGCAAATCCGCGCACTTCGCCTGATTTCCACCTGTCGCATCAAGTGCGATTTCGATCAGAGGCAATTCCACCTCTCTCAAAATTCGCTGATAAAGACCTGGAGGCGGTAGCTGACCACCGTGCAAATCAAAGTAACGTCGCAAGTGCTTCTCAATCGACATCGAAAGCTTCTCGCTGCTTCCGCCACCGGTGAGCGGCTCAATTGCCGGCTGATTGCCAAGGACAATTTCCACCTCGGGACGCCCGATTTCTTCCTCGCCGCCCGTAATGGCCAATCGCCGGATGGTATTTTCAAGCTGACGAACGTTCCCGGGCCACGAATACGCGCGGACGAGATCCAAAGCCTGCGAGGCGAACCTGCGCACTGGCAGGCCATCACGCTCGGCGCGGGCAAAGAAGTGGTTCGCCAACAACGGGATATCCTCGACCCGTTCGCGTAATGAGGGGACCTGCAATGAAACTCCTCCAAGACGATAATACAGATCCGAGCGGAACCCGCCCTGCTCCATTTTGGTCGCCAAATCTGCCTGACTGGTCGCCATGACCCGTGGCGCGTTATCTGTAAAGCTATCAAGCATCCTCACGATGCGCGCCTGAGCGGTCTCGTCCAGATCTCCCACTTCGTCAAACAGAAGCGTTCCATTGCGCACGCGAGAGATCAGGGCTGCCGGCCCCTCCATCTGCGCAAGATCGCTGCCGGTCGCAACGACAAACGGCAACGTCCGTCTATCCGACAGATCATGGATGGCGCGAGCGATCAGTGATTTTCCTGTCCCGCTTTCGCCTGTAATCAACACAGGCAAGTCCGAGTTCATAACGCGCGCAACCAGACGATAGATCGACTGCATGGCAGGTGTCCTACCGACCAGCGGCAGTTCATCACCATCCACCTCGGCGTCTTCAGACCGAGCCACCGGAGCCCGACGCTTGACCTCCAAAGCGCGGGCGGCACGCTTCATCAGGTCGGGCAAATCAAACGGCTTGGGAAGATAGTCATATGCATCCGCCTCGGTGGCCTGGATGGCTGTCATGATTGTATTCTGAGCGGATATGACAATGACCGGAAGTCCTGGTCGCTGCTCCGCGATCAGCGGCAACTGATCGAGCCCATTACCGTCAGGCATCATCACATCCGAAATGACAAGATCGCCTTTGCCTTCCTCGACCCATCTCATCA
>CAZMRS010000292.1:0-3982 GCA_964568435.1 uncultured Boseongicola sp.
GACGGATCGACCAGGGAAATCCAGCTGAAATGCCGGATCGATACCGCGATCGAGAAGGAATACATCGAACACGGCGGCGTCCTGCACTACGTGCTGAGAAATCTCGCAGCCGCTTAAAGCAAAAAACGCCCGCCACCCGGCGGGCGTTTTCCTCTCTCTGGAAAGAATACACAAAACTCTTTGAAAAGAGTTATCCAGCACCCCATACTACCGCCAAGACTAGCGAGGTGCGGTATGGGTCACATCCAACACCGAAACATAGCACGCGTTCTTTGCTTCCTCCTGATCGCAGGAGCCACTCTGCTCGTCTTCAAGGACAGCCAAACACCTGGGGTCTGCCCGGCCTACCCCGTGCTCGACGTGCCCACATGCTACATCGTCCTTATCTATTTTTTGATTGTGACAGCCACCCTCTACGCAGCTCCGTCACCTAAAACTCAAATACTCTTCTTCGCCGCCGGCGCGCTCGCCATCGCCACGGGACTCTACTTTTCGACGTTAGAGATCACCACCCCCGGCCCCCAATGTCCCCAGCTCTTCGGCATCCCGCTCCCGCTTTGCTTCACCGTAGCGCCCACAATGGGACTGGTCCTGTTCCTCGGTTGGCTTGGCTTGAGAAGATCGACGAACTAGAAACAAAGCTCCTGCAATCGGGCATTGTTTCCAAATTGCGGCGCAAATCGCACCGAAACCTACTGTTTCCTCGGCAAACAGAAGCGCCTACGGCATAAGATAGCCAGTACTAGTTGTGGGGTCTGTAATGAGTATTCAGTGGGCGAGCGATCGCCTCCGGGACGTTGCCCGGACTTTTCCGACATCAATACCACCGATGGAAGGGGCTGCGCTCCTTGCGTTGATCGCGATCTGGCTCTTCGGGTCCTAAGACCCGTCATTCGGCCAGCACCTTAGTTCCGGGCTTGCTCCAGCGCCGGACGAATACGCTTTTCCAAGATCACATTCGTGATCGGCCCCGCAATCCGAAGCAAAACCGTGCCGTCCCCATCGACCACAAAGGTCTCAGGCACGCCGTAAACGCCCCACTCCAACGCCATGCGCCCCGCATCATCGGCGCCAACGCCTTCAAAGGGATCACCAAGTTCCTCAAGAAACGCGCGAGCCTTGTCTGCGTCGTCCTTGTAATTCACCCCGTAAATCGGGAGGCCCTCTTCCCGCAACGCCATCAACTGCGGATGTTCCACCCGACAGGGCGCGCACCAACTCGCCCAGAAATTCACAAGCTTCGGTCCCGGCTCTTCCATGGCCGCGCGTGTAAACGGTACGAGGCCAGCAATTGGCGTCAGCTCAACCGCAGGGGCCGCCTGACCGACCAAGGTTGACGGCAGAGCATCCGGATCATCTCGAAACATGCCCCCGAGAAACAGGCCCGCCAATGCCGCAAAAAACACCGGCGGCAGAATTGCAAGAATAGGAATCCGCCCCATTACTTCCAGCGCGCCTCCGCCTCGTCGAGCGCCGCTTTTGCCTTCTTGCCTTGTCGCACGCTCAATACGACAATCCCGACCAGTAAGCTGATCGACACGCCATAGGCCAGCAAAACCTCGACGGCATATTTTCCCAGGTCCGGCATTACGCAGCACGCTCCCTCAAGGTGATGGCATGTGTGCGCCGTTTGCGGATTTCCGTCCGCGTTCGAAGCAGCACCAGGGCCAGAAACAAAAAGAAAAACCCGGTCATGCAGACCAAAAGCGGAAACCAGAACACGTCAGAAATGTTCTCCTCCGCATCCAGCGACAGGCTCGCCCCCTGATGCAGCCCTTGATTCCAGAAGTTCACCGCATAGCGAGACAAAAACGCAAACACCGATCCAACCAGACACAACACAGACGTCAAATCCGCCGCCGTGTCCGGGTCCTCAATTGCCGACCAAAGCGCCATGTAGCCGAGGTAAAACAGAAACAGGATCAAAAACGACGTCAGCCTTGGATCCCAGGCCCAGAACGTCCCCCACATCGGCTGCCCCCAGATCGCCCCGGTGAACAACGCAATCAACGTCATCGTCACGCCCAAAGGTGCCGCCGCCTTCGCCGCCAATGCCGACACATGATGCCGCCGGATCAGCCACACCAGTGACGTCACCAGCATCATCCCCCAGATATTGATCGCCAGAAAAGCAGACGGCACATGCAGGTAGATGATCTTGACGGTCGATCCCTGCCGGAAGTCATTAGGCGTAAAGAAAAAGCCCCAGATCAAGCCGACGGTCAGGGCAACGCCCGCGATCCAGAACGCAGGGCCCGTGACCCGGTCGGTAAATGCGATGAAACGGCGCGGATTTGCGTATTCCCAGAATGACATGCCCAAACCCTAATCTCCGCGCGTAGTCGCCACAAGATACGACTCCGCCGAACCCCTAGCGCAGATTGACGCGGAGCGCAGCCGCGCCCGCAAACGGCAAGAGAGCCAGTGTCCCAAGCGTGATGCCCGTCATCAGTATCAGCGGCGTCGACGCCTCCAATCCCTCAACCCCGCGTCGCACGGTATCCGCGCCAAAAATCAACGTCGGAATGTAGAGCGGTAGAACAAGCAACGACAGCAGCAGCCCACCGCGCTTCAACCCAACCGTCAACGCCGCCCCAAAAGCCCCGATCATGCTAAGCGCGGGCGTCCCAAGCGCCAGCGATGCCACCAACCAAATGTATCCGCCCTCAGGCAAGTTCAGGAATATCCCAAACACCGGGGCCGCCAGCGTCAACGGCAACCCCGTCGTCACCCAATGCGCCAAAGCCTTGATCGCCACGACGCCTTCCAGCGGCACAGGTGCGGTCGCCAGCAACTCCAACGATCCATCCTCAAAATCGGTCGCGAATATCCGATCGAGCGACAACAAACAGGCCAAGAGCGCTCCCAACCACAAAATCCCCGGCGCGATCGGAGCCAAAACACCCGAGGACGGCCCAACCCCAAACGGCACCAAAATCACGACGATGAGGAAAAACGCCAAAGCGAGGCCGAAACCCCCACCGGCCCGGATCGCCAGCTGCAAATCACGCCACAACACCCCGCTCATGTGAACGCCTCGTCAAAGTCACCACCCTCAGGCGCACGCGCCTTGAACGGCGCAACATCCAACACGCGCCCTTCGAGCCCTAAGTCGATATGGGTGGCAATCACCGCTGCACCACCGCGGCCCAAATGACTTCGCACAGCATCCGCAAACATCTGAACCGAGGCCGCATCCAAGGACACTGTCGGCTCATCGAGAAGCCATAAAGGTCGCCCCGTCACCAGCAAGCGCGCCAGACCCAGCCGCCGCTTCTGTCCCGCCGACAAGCTCTGTGCTGCGCGATCACGCAAATCGACAAGATCGAACGCCTCCAAAGCCGGCTCAATATCTGGCCCGCGAAACAACCCCGCCCAGAACGTCAGGTTCTCGGCAACCGACAACGTGCCCTTCAACCCATCCGCATGTCCCGAATAGGCCGCCTCCTCGCCTGCGCCAGCGAACTCTCCGGCAACCGCGGGCTGCAAGCCCGCCAAAGTCCTCAGAAGCGTCGTCTTCCCCGACCCGTTCGGCCCGCGCAAAATCACCGCCTCGCCAGCGGCGACGTCAAAGGACACACCTTCCAGAACGGTCAAACCGCCCCTGGCGCAGGCCAAATCTTTAACTGATAGAAGCGCGTCTTTCATTGCTCAAAAGGCATGACCCAAGACCGCGCATTTGTCCACGCCGCCTTACGTCTTCACCCTTTCAAAAATACCTCCGCCGGAGGCAAAAAATCAGACGCCGATCAAAGCAACGCCCACACGTCGTCCTTCACCCAAAAGCACATTATAGGTGCGACAGGCTTGCGGTGACGCCATGATGTCCACGCCGATCCCCGCGTCCTCCAAAGCCTCACGAAACCTCGCCGGGATATGCGCAATCTCCGCACCGGTCCCAACCAGAAGAATGTCGATATCTCCCGCCGCTGAAAGCAAAGATGCGGTGTCCTCAAACCCAGCCCACTTGGTCAACCCGGAC
>CAZMRS010000293.1:0-3982 GCA_964568435.1 uncultured Boseongicola sp.
CATACCAAGGTATTCCCCAACCCGCCCAGGCGCGCGCGCCAGCAACAGCGACCCACCCACATCCGGCACCAGACCGATCGACACCTCGGGCATAGCAATCACGCTCGACGCACACACAACCCGGTGCGAGGCATGGCATCCGACTCCCACACCCCCACCCATCGTGAACCCTTGCATGAACGACGCCACAGGTTTCGGGAAATTGAAAAGTGCGGCGTTCATCCGATATTCGCTGCGCCAGAACGACCGCGCGACCTCCGGATCGCCGCGAACCAGCCCGGCGTAAATGTCCTGAATGTCGCCGCCAGCGCAGAACGCCCTCTCGCCCGCCGCATCGATGACCAACATCGAGATCGAAGGATCGGCTGCAAAACCGGGCAGAGCGTCGGAAATCGCCTCAACCATTCCAAGCGTCACGGCGTTCATCGCCTCGGGCCGCTTTAGCGTGATCCGCCCAACGCGCCCTTCCTTACGGATCGCAATATCGCTCATATCCGACCTCCTGTCCCCAACAAGCCAGATAGCACGCCCGCCAAGAAGTAAAAGCACTCACATGCCGGAATGGGCGCTCAAAGATCGACGCGGAATTCTTCGATCAAATGATGCACAACCGCGCGCATCGCGGCGTCATGGCCATCGCCTTTTTCGACCCGCCCGGCATAAACGGCGCGTTGACGGTCGGAACTGGTCCCTTCGCTTGCAATCTTCTGTGTCCGCGCAAGCTCGTCAGTGCATTGCAAGATACCGGCGTCTTCTTCCGCCACCGTTTGCAATTCCGCCATCAACTCCGACAGCGGCACGATCTCGCCACGCCCAAAGTCAATCAGCCCTTCGTTCACCCCAAACCGCTGCGCGCGCCAGCGGTTCTCGCCAACCAGGAACCGGTCGTAAATCCGCCACCGCTGATTTTTCCGTGACAGACGCCACAACATGCGCGTCAGGCATTGAGTCATCGCGGCCAGCGTCAGAGCGTCCTCCAGTCGCGGTGACACATCGCAAATCCGGCTTTCAATGGTCGGATAGCGATGCGATGGGCGCAAATCCCACCAGATTTTGGTCGTATCTTCGATGATATTCAGATCTGTCAGTATGCCCGCCGTCCGGTCGTACTCGCCCCAGCTTGAAAAACGCGGCGGCAACCCGGTACGGGGCAGGTTGTCGAAAACCGTCAGCCGGTACGACGCCAACCCGGTGTCCTGCCCTTGCCAATATGGAGAGGATGCCGAGAGCGCCAAAAGATGCGGAAGAAAGTAAATCATCTGGTTCATCAGATCGATCCGCTGGTCTTCGTTGTCGATCCCAACATGCACGTGCATGCCCGAAATTAGCATCCGGCGCGCAACCCCGCCCAACTCGCTCGCAAGCTGGTTGTAGCGCTCCTTGTCGGTGTGATGGGCCTGTTTCCAATCCGCGAAGGGATGGCAGGACGCGGCGATCGGGGCGAGCCCGTGATTCTCGGCCTCTTCGGCGACCACGGTACGCAGGCGACGCAGGTCCTCGCGCGCCTCTCCGATCGTCGCGCAGACGCGGCTCCCGATCTCAACCTGACAGGCTTTGAACTCCGGACTGAACTGCCCTTTGAGCCTGGATTGACAGGCTTCCATCATTGCCTCAGGGGCTTCGGCAAGCTCGCCAGACTCCTGATCGACGAGCAGATATTCCTCCTCGATTCCGATCGAAAATGCAGGTGTGTCGCGCATGTATTTTCCTCCGCAAGTCGGTATCGTGGACACTAACCAAGCTCGGGATCGCAAGGCAATCCGATGATTCGGAGCAAAGTTCAGGAAATTGAACAGTCCTAAGATTTCCTAAACATTGTTGCGCAAGCGAAACCAATGTTCCTCCTGAACGCCTCCAATTGTGGCAGAATTTTGAATTTTTGGGGGTCTGAAGCCTCGAAATCGCCTTATTTGCTTGGAAGCACCCACACACCTGTGTAGTTTACAGATACCGAGACGAGTGCCTCCAGTGCGGAGGTGTGACTTTTATTTGGTGGGGAAATTGAAATGAAATATTTGAGTACACTTCTGGCTGCCGGTGCGCTGACCTTCGCGTCGACCGCTGCCTTTGCAGAGACGGTCCAGTGGGACATCTCCGATCCAAATGGTGAAATTTCCAGCGAATGTTCGGTTGACGATTTCACAATGGGCGATCCGATCGATTGCCGCGGACTTTATGGTGGGCCTGGCAACAACGCCAACGACTCTCTCATGAACCTCAATGGCGACATGTTCGAACTCTCTGGCGGCGGCTACGAGACGGGTCTCTTCGATGACTCAGATTACGGCGGCTGGAGCGATCTTATCGGCAAGGTCGAAGGCGGTGCCTATTACGACGTTGATGGCACTACTGTATCAGTCTCGATCGGCGACCTGATCGACGACGTAAATGAGTTCGATCAAATCACCATGGGCTTCAAGCAAGGCCCTCAGATCTCGTTCTACTTGTTTGATACGCCGCTGGATGGTGGTGAAGATATGTTCAAGTACAGCCTGCTGCGCTTTACTTCCAGCACAGACTTGAGCCACCTTTCATTCTACGGTCGTGACTGTATCGCTAACGATAACTGCGACGACGATCCAGGTACGGTCGTTCCGTTGCCAGCAGCTGGTTGGCTCCTACTCGGTGGTGTCGGCTCCCTCGTCGCAGTACGCCGCCGCAAAAAGGCCTGATCGGCCTACCTAAACGATCCAATTTCCCAATTCACCGAGGGACGGCGCAGTGCGCCGTCCCTTTGTGTGTTCCGGTACACCGGGCGTGAGTCGATAATGACCCTGCCGATTGTTGCCACTTCCGACCCTGTCATCAGCAGCTGTCCGCCTTGTTCGACGTCGCGTCACAATGGTCGCATTTACCCCCCCGAAATTTGCTTTAGACCAGTATCACAACTAAATTACGAATGTGGACTTGCGTGTTTTGCTGTCTGCCATTACCGCTTCGACGGAATGATCAGTGGGGGCTGATATGTTGGTAAAGGTTTTGTCCGCTACTGTATTGGTAGCACTTTCTGCAGCCGGGGCTTCGGCCGCCACTTATACGTTTGATCTGCAAAAACTCGGGTCCTACCAAGGCCCAGGAGACGCCGGCACTTTGGACGGAAGTGTCCTCGAAATATCGCAGGACGGCGCAGAGGGCACCCTCACAGGCGAATTCACCGGCAAGTACATCACCGGTTCCGGTTACTCTTCCAAAACACTAACGGGCGACAACGTTTTTGATGCAAGCAAGATCGAGCGCCACAACAATGGGCTCGGCGTTTGTAACATCGGCAATTGCAAAGTGTCCGGAGGCGACCAGTTCCATACAGTGGATGCGGCGACCAACGGCGGCGAAACCGCTGACTTCGTTGAAGTCTCGTTTTTTCAGGACGATGCACCCGTCGAGGTTACTCTCACAGCTCTGACCTTTGGATGGATCGGATCCGTCTACAATGAATACCCAGGCACAACCGGCGCGTTCGAAGTTCTCGTCAGCGAGTTGTCAGAGACGGATATCGGCCTTGGCGCATTGCTGACCTACTCAGGCATCGCTACCATCAATCAGCCCGGCATTGGTGGTATTGGGGTGTCGCCCCTCCCTGAACTTGCCGCATTGACCGACAATCTCTTCGGCATCAAAGCCGGGGCAGGCGGCAGCTGGAAGCTCCTCGCTGTCACTGTTGAATTTGACAGTGTGCCAGCAATTCCGCTCCCCGCAGCAGGTTGGCTTCTGCTTGGTGGACTTGGAAGTATCGCAGCCCTGCGTCGCGCTCGAAAGAAGGGCTGACTCAAATCACCTCAAACGACGCCTTAAGACTTCGTCACCCCACCGAACGGTCGCACCGACGTAATACCGACGTATTACCGACGTGATACCGAATTCGGAAATTGCACAAAAAAGCGGGCCAGAAGGCCCGCTTTTCTGCATGAGGACAAAGCTGTAAGTCCTTAATCCATCTGCTTAAAATTGAACTCTCCACCTTCATTGATCCCCGAAGGCCACC
>CAZMRS010000294.1:0-3981 GCA_964568435.1 uncultured Boseongicola sp.
ATCTAATGGCACCACCGGCGGAGTTGGTGTCACCGGGGCCCGCGGTCGTTACGGTGGACCAGGTCGGAAGAGTAGAGCGGCAAGTGGTTGCTGATGTCGAGGCTTCCATAGATGCGGCGGATGATGCGGCTCCGGTTTTGTTGTTGGAAGAACCGATGGTGGAAGCAGAAGTGGCTGAAGAGGCTTTTGCCGGCGCGTTGGCGGATCGATCCGTGGCTGCCAGCAAAGTGCAGCAATCTGCGCCGCTCGCGCAGCGTGAAAGGCTGTTTATCGCTCCTCCGGACCCGGCGATTGTCGTGCCGGAGAGCAATACCGAGGTATTTTCGAATGAAGCCCCGTCGTCGTTGAAAGTGACGGGTGACGAGCCGGTGTCGACGTTTTCAATTGATGTCGACACAGCGTCATACGCTGTTGTGCGATCCTCGTTGACGGCCGGAGCGCTGCCACCCGAGGCAGCGGTGCGAGTTGAGGAGATGGTGAACTACTTCGAGTACGCCTATCCAAGCGGCGACGGAGTTCATCCGTTTCAACCGACAATCACGGTATTGGACACGCCTTGGAACCCGGGCACGGATCTAGTGCATATTGGCATTCAGGGGGATCTTCCGGCGATTGAAGATCGCCCACCACTGAACCTTGTATTTTTGATCGATACCTCCGGGTCGATGCAGGATGCGAATAAGCTGCCATTGTTGAAGCAGTCGTTCCGATTGATGTTGGCGGAGCTGCGCCCCGAAGACGAGGTATCGATTGTGACTTATGCGGGCTCGGCCGGGCAGGTTCTGGAACCGACGCGAGCGGCGGAGCGCTCGGTCATTCTTGACGCCTTGGATCGGTTGGAGGCCGGGGGCTCGACTGCGGGTCAGGCCGGATTGCAACAGGCGTATCAGGTTGCGGAAGGCATGGCTGGGGACAGTGAGGTGACGCGGGTCATTCTGGCGACAGACGGGGATTTCAACGTTGGACTGAGTGACCCGGACGCGTTGAAGGACTTTATCGCTGAGAAGCGCGAGACCGGGACATATCTGAGTGTTCTTGGGTTCGGGCGCGGTAATCTCGATGATGCGACGATGCAGGCTCTGGCACAGAACGGGAACGGGACGGCCGCCTATATCGATACGCTTGCGGAAGCGCGAAAGGTGCTGGTGGATCAGCTGACAGGCGCTCTGTTCCCGATTGCCAACGACGTGAAGATCCAGGTGGAGTTCAATCCGGCAGAAATCGCGGAGTATCGGTTGATCGGGTATGAGACGCGCGCGCTCAACCGCGAAGATTTCAACAACGATCGCGTGGATGCCGGAGATATCGGGGCTGGGCATACGGTGACGGCAATCTATGAGGTGACGCCGGTGGGTTCGGATGCAATCCGCAACGGGCCGCTCAGGTATGGTGCGGAGACCGAATTGGTTGGCGCGTCCGATGAGCTTGGTTTTTTCAAGCTGCGCTACAAGCGGCCCGGTGAAGACGTGAGCCAGTTGATCGAGGAGCCAATCCTTCCGGGACAGGGCGAGGCAAGTGATGATGCGCGTTTTTCTGTGGCGATAGCAGGCTTTGGTGAACTGCTTCGCGGTGGCGCCTATCAGAACAGCTGGGGTTGGGAAGAAGCGATTGCTTTGGCCAATGGCGCGCGGGGCGAGGACAGGTTCGGCTATCGTGCTGAGGCTCTCACACTGATGCGATTGGCCGAAAGCCTATCCAAGTAGTCTGGTTTCGTACCCTGGCGGGTCCGATCCATGCGTGCAGGCCGGTTTCCGGCCTGCACGCATTCATAGGTATTTGTAAAAGGGTGAGGGTGACTTGGTTTTCGTCCCCAATTCAGGCGTTTGGCAGATCATCATCGATGTAGGTTTGTATGATCTGGTGGAAGTTATCTTCGGCTTCGAAGCCGAGACACATGGCGCGTACCGGGGCGAAGTTGCGTGGCCAGCCTTTAACGATGTCGATAACTGCCTGGTCTGGTTCGGGTTTGATAAGTTTGACGACATCGTTGCCAGCGATGTCGCGGAGCGCCTCGATTTGTTCTTCGACCGTACAGCTCACTCCCGGCAAGTTCAGCGCGCGGCGGGTGCCGAGTTGCGCGGTGTCGAGGGTGGCTGCGTGTCTGAGGAACCCGGTGGCGGCGCGAGGCGATGCGTGCCAATGGCGCACGTCGGTGGACACGGGGAGCTGAGCTTCGACGCCGTTCAGGGGTTCGCGGATGATACCGGAAAAGAAGCTTGAGGCGGCTTTGTTTGCCTTCCCGGGGCGGACGCAGATCGTGGGAAGGCGGATCGAGAGGCCGTCCATAAATCCCTTGCGGCTGAAGTCCGACAACATGAGTTCGGAGATTGCTTTTTGCGCGCCGTAAGAGGTTTGTGGTGCTGAAAGAAAGGTGTCGTCAATCTTTTCGGGGTAAGGCGCTCCGAATACGGCGATAGACGACGTGAACACGATGCGGGGGCGATACGTGCCGCCCGAGGCGAGATGCTCGGCACGGACGGTTTCGAGAAAGGACCAGAAGGCGGAACCGTTGACCGTCCAGCCAAGGTCAAAGTCAGTTTCCGCCTCGCCGGAGACGATGGAGGCAAGGTGGAAGATGGTGCCGGGACGCTTGGCGATGAGATCGGCCATTTTTGCCGTGTCGGTGACATTGCCAGAGACGTGCGTGGCGGCCGGTGCACCGGCGGGCGGGAAACCAAGATCGAAGAG
This sequence comes from uncultured Boseongicola sp., assembly GCA_964568435.1. Taxonomy (GTDB): domain Bacteria; phylum Pseudomonadota; class Alphaproteobacteria; order Rhodobacterales; family Rhodobacteraceae; genus Boseongicola. Next base: position 2,689 of record CAZMRS010000294.1, read on the forward strand.
CGTCACCTGATCTGTTTGGTCGTGCAGAGGCGTTTCGGCCAGCGCATGGGCCAGTTTTTGGCCAACCATTCCGCCGCCGCCGACTATCAAAATGTTGCTCATGTGTTGCCTCCCTCGCTGCATAGACTTGAGCGACAGTAGGCGGGGATCGGACCAAGGGCCAGAAGCAACTGTTGGTCGTGGCGCTAGGACGCTAGGGTTGGGTGATTAGAGGAGACGCATACGAAGATGGTTGCATTTGGCACCTCAGGATTGCGTGGGTTAGCAGAGGATCTGACTGACGATGTCGTCGGGGCCCATGTTGCGGCGTTCGTGTCGTTGTATCCGAACGTGCGCGAGTTGCTCATAGGGCGGGATGCGCGCGCATCTACGCCGCGCATTGCAGATGCGGTGGCGCGGGCTGCGAATGGGATGGGTCTTGTCGTTGTCGATTGTGGCGTCCTGCCGACGCCCGCGCTTGCGGGGTTCGCCGCGCAGGGCGGTGCTTTGGCAATTATGGTCACCGGCAGCCACATTCCCGCAGATCGCAATGGGTTAAAATTCTACGGGCCGGAAGGGGAAATTACAAAGGCGAAAGAAGCGCGTCTGGCTGCTCTTGTGCGGAGTACCGGCCCGGTCGAAATGGGCCAAGGAGAGGGAGATGACGGTGGTACGGCGCGCGAAAACTACGTTGATCGGTTCACTTCTACTTTTGGTGCGGGAGCACTGAGCGGTCTACGGGTCGGGTTTTGGGAGCACAGTTCTGCCGCTCGGGACGTATTGCCAGAGGTCTTGTCGCGGCTTGGAGCTGAAGTTGTTGTGCTTGGTCCAAGCGACAGCTTTGTTGCGGTGGATACTGAGGCGATCGACGGCGACGTGCGCCGGCAGCTGCAGGCCTGGGCCTCGGAGAACACTTTGGATGCCATCGTTTCGACGGATGGGGATGGAGATCGCCCATTGGTCGCAGATGCAAATGGCGCGGTCATTCCCGGCGACGTGATTGGACCCTTGGTCGCGCGGTTTCTGGGCGCACGGGACGTTGTGACGACTGTGTCGGCCAATACGGTGGTTGAGCGTCTGGGTGTTTTTGAAAGTGTACATCGGACGCGGATAGGGTCTCCCTATGTTATTGAAAAGATGTCGGATATCGCGACAAATGGAGAAAGCCTTGTCGTCGGATATGAGCCGAATGGTGGCTTCTTAACCGGGTCGACGGTTTCCCTGGGTGGTGGGGTCTTGGAGCCACTGATGACACGCGATGCGATGCTGCCGATTGTGGCGATGCTGGCGTTGGCGAAAGAAGTGCCGTTGGCA
>CAZMRS010000295.1:0-3973 GCA_964568435.1 uncultured Boseongicola sp.
CCTCACCGTTGTCGTCTTCCGTCACATTCTGGGGTGGGTATGATGCGACAGGTTTCAGCTTTCCTTTTCGGCGGCATTTTCGGCGTCGGACTTCTGGTGTCCGGCATGACGGACACACGCAAAGTGATCGGCTGGCTCGACATCTTCGGTGACTGGGATCCAACTCTGGCCTTTGTAATGGGCGGTGCCATCGTGCCAATGGCCATCGCCTGGCAACTCGCCGCGCGCCGCAATGCGCCAGCTCTTGGCGGAAACTTTCCTGCGCCACCCGAACCTCGCCTGGGTCGCAATCTCGTCGTCGGCTCGGTTCTGTTCGGAATGGGTTGGGGGCTTGCGGGATTATGCCCGGGTCCCGCCATTGCATCCATCACTTGGGGCGGAACAGGCGGCATTGTATTTCTTGCCGCCATGATCCTCGGCATGATAGCAGCGCCTCCTATTCGACAGTCGCTACTTGAGACGCAGGCCCCATGACCTTCACTTTCCTGGACGACAGCACAGCGGTTGCTCCACAGATTTTACCTGACAATATCCCTGCCCTTGTCGATGCAGGCTTTGACGCAGTGATCTGCAATCGCCCCGACATGGAAGTCCCGCTGGAAGCGTCTTCTGAAGCATTGCGCGCGGCTTGTGAGGCGGCGGGTTTGACCTTCTACAGCAATCCCCTCGCGCCGGGCGGTCTGACGATGGATGCCATTAACGCACAGGCCAAGGCGATCCGTTCCTCGAACGGTAAGGTCCTCGCCTATTGCGCGTCTGGCACGCGTTCCGCTTTGCTTTGGGCCTTTGCCAGCGCTGCCAGCAACACCCACAGCCCTGAAGACATCGAAATCGCTTTGGAAAAAGGCGGTTATCCTTTCCCCGGCATTTCCCAGCAACTGATGAGCGTCGCTGCGCAGTCCAGCTAAGGTAAGTCTGGAAGCTCGGGCAACTCTGGAAGTTCAGGAAGATCTGGCAAGTCTGAAATCTCTGGCATGTCGGGAGGTTGTTCGGCTTCAATAACCTGTTGCGGCTCCGGCACGTCGTCGGACAGAGCTTCCGGCACCGCTGACTCCGCAACTTCATCTACAACCAACGGACCGGCTTTCTTAAACTCGAGCTGGTGGCCTGCCAAAGGTCCCTTCAATCGCACCGCCCGATTGCCCTTGATTTGTCCCAATTGCGCATCCGCGACTTTACGACCTTCCCCGGCCTCAAGACTGATTTGGTAAAGCCGCTCTAGCGGCACCGAGATGACGTCCCCTTCTTGAAACCCAAGCACACGTTCCAACGGCTCATCCACACGGGCGAGGATCGCTTCCATAACCGCCGGAGCATCCGCGATGTTTGACCTTAGCTCTTCACCCAAACTTCCAGTCACTGGCAGTCGTCCGGAAATGCCTGCCCATGCAGGGAGATAGAACGTCAAAGCCCCGGTCTTGGCGCCACCCCCGAGAGACATAGTTACCCGCAGCGATTGGTACTCGCCTGGATCAAGTGTCAATTCGACCGCACGCAGGCCGAGCATCCCATGTTGTCGGGCATAGCCATAAAACGGTAACTCTTGAGCAATCTCGGCTACCTCAGCCGCACGCCCCGTATCCGTAAGCCACTTGTCCAGAAGATCGCTCGCAACGACCGCATCAGTGCGTGTAGGCAACCTCTCTTTCGCTACCGCTGCTGTAACTTGTCCCAACGTTTGCACTTCGATCAGCGCGGCAAGTAGTCCCGGATCGACGACAAGCAACCCGACGTCGCCCTCGCCCCGCCGGATCAGGAAAATCAAATCCTGCGCCTCCAGACACTCCACAACCCGCTCATGGTCCATGGTGTCGTTTGTCACCGTCTGAACATCCGTCTGAAGCGCCAAAAGCTGATCGGACGCGCGCGGCAACTCGACGCTCAAAAGCTCTTCGATCGCCTTGTCGCCAACCCCACGAACGGGTCTTGACGGGCGCACTCTCTTTTTCAGTGGATTTATCCGCGCCGTTTCTGACACACCAACCGTTCCCATTGGAAAATTCAGGGAATTCTGCAGAAATTTGGTTACGGAAGTCTTTCCGTCAGGCCGCGGCTTTTGAGCGCTCTGGCAAAGTCACTCGAAAAGCTCCACCGCCCTGTCCGGGCAAATAAACAATTGCCCCTCCAAGACGCGTCATGACTTCGCGGCAGATCGCCAGCCCAAGCCCAGCGCCACCGGCGGCGTGATTGTCTGAAACCCGCGCGAACTTCTCAAAAATCACCTTTTGGGCGTCAGTTGGAATTCCGTTCCCATTGTCAATGAAATCGACCACCATCTGTCCTTTTACCTGGCCAACTTTTATCCAAAGCTTCGGGTCCGGATTTTCGCAGTATTTCAGGGCATTCGCGATGAGATTGATAAACACCTGCGCCAAGCGATCACTATCAGTTCGCAAGAGAATGTTTTCATCTTCAAGGGTGCGATCGATCTCAAGCTGACCACGACCGGTAGAAACCTCCATTGCGGCAATGGCCCGATCCAGAACATCCTGAAGCGTCGCCTCCCCGACGTTCAACGTGACCTGCCCATTCTCCAATACGCTCAAGTCCAGAAGATCATCCAGAAGCCGGGTAAGTCGCTTAGTCTCGTCATTAATGATCCCGCTGTATCGCAACCGATCAGCATCGCTCATGGCCGTATCCGTCATCAGAATTTCGCTGAAGGAACGGATAGACGTCATGGGCGTACGAAGTTCATGGCTAATCTGACTTAAGAAGCCATCCTTTTGCACCGAAAGCGCAAGCAACTTCTCATTGGCCTCACGCAACTGCCGAGCTGTCCGATCTTGTTCTGCCGACTTCAGCTCCAACTTGTTGGAATATTCCAGAATCTGCTGTGCTTCGTCCGCCACCCGGATCAGGTCTTCAACGGTTACCGACGCACCACCTGTGATCTGGGCAATCATCGCATGCGCCGTCGCTGCCCCAACCGAACCCGCCAGTTCGCGTTCCAACCGCTCCATGAAATCAGGCGTTACATCAGGCAAGTATCCCTGTTTCCCCTGCCTCGTCGCTTCGGTTTCAAATACGCGCTGAGCAACTTCTGGTCCGACAATACGTTGCGCCATCATTAGCAAATCTTCTGCTTCCGCGGCACCACCGGTCCAGCCACCGGCACGATCCGAAAAGCGGAAGATGTTCACGAACGTTGCCCCTTGGAGCCGTTCGAGCGGACTTGGGAAACTCAAAAGCGAAAACACGACAAATGCCAATGTATTCAGAGACATTGACCAGACGACGGAATGCACGAGGGGATCCAGCCCTTCAATACCGAACAAAGCGTTGGGCCGTAGCAAACCAAATCCAAACGGTCCGTCTTGGAACGTTGCAACAGACAAGATCGCGCCATCGCCGAAACTCGGCAGGAAAGACGTCCACATCCAAAGAGCAAACCCCGTCGCCACACCTGCGGCAGCGCCAAATCGTGTCGCGCCCCGCCAGAAAATGCCGCCGATCAAAGCCGGCAAAACTTGCGAAACTCCAACAAAGGCCACAAGGCCGATCGACGCCAGCGCAGCACCGCCACCGGACAAACGAAAGTAAAGGAAGCCAAGGGCCATAATGCCGACAATTGACATCCGCCTTGCAAGGATCACCACGTCCCGAACGTCGCCCGACACAGTGGCTCCCTGCGATTGCGTACTGAGCCAGATGGGCATGACAATGTGGTTGGAAACCATTGTCGCAAGCGCAATGGAAGCCACGATGACCATTGACGTGGCCGACGAGAATCCACCCAAAAAGGCCAATGTTGCCAATGCACTCTGATCAAAAGCTAAAGGCAATGTAAGAACGAAAAGATCTGGGTTTGAGCCTTCCGGCATGACCGACAAACCGACAACCGCAATCGGAAGCACAAACATCGAAATAAGGAACAGATATAGAGGAAAAGCCCAGCTTGCCGTCGAAAGATGTCGCTCATCTTCGTTCTCGACAACTATCACTTGGAACATGCGCGGCAGACAAATAAATG
>CAZMRS010000296.1:0-3968 GCA_964568435.1 uncultured Boseongicola sp.
CATCGTCATGCGATGTCCCTTTCGCACTGCGAACCGACAGTCCTAAAGAAAAGGTGAAATGTGACCAGATTAGGGTCGCCTCATGGTGAATCCGGGTTCACCGATGAGAATTACTGCGTTTCTGTTTCCAATCCGTCAACAATATTGACAGGCGGACGTCATAGGCATGAATTGGCGGTCAACAGACGGCTCGGACGGCGGAAATTGTGTCAATGAAGCGTTGTGGATTGCCTGATATCGGCAAGGATGTCTGACACGGCCTGCTTGGGATTGGGCGATTGATGGATCGGACGTCCAACGACAACGTGATTGGCCCCGTCTGCGATTGCCGCGCCGGGAGTGGAGACACGTTTCTGGTCGCCAAATGCGGCCCCGACTGGACGAACCCCCGGGGTTACGATGAGCTTTCCATCTGCTTCCGGAAGAGCCCTGATAAGTCCAGCTTCTTGCGGGGACGAAATCACACCGTGTGCTCCCGCTTCAAAAGCGCGCCCGGCGCGTTCTTGAACAAGCTCGGTGATGCTTCCCGGTTTGATTTGTGCTGCGTCGAGGTCGGTTCGATCCAAAGATGTCAGAATGGTTACCGCCAGTATCTTCGTTTTCCGCCCTTCTGCGCCTTCCCGAGCTGCCCGCACGACATGCGGATCGCCGTGAACGGTGAGAAAGTCCAATTCGAATTGCGCGAGGCCTCTTACCGCGGCTTCAACAGTCGCACCGATGTCGAATAGCTTCATGTCGAGGAAGATGCGTTTGCCGTGTTCCTCTTTTAGTTCGTTGGCAAGAGCCAGCCCACCGCCTGTGAGCATACCGAGCCCAATCTTATAGAACGAGACGCTATCACCGAGGCGTGAAGCCAAATTCAAGCCGTCCAACGCGTTTGGAACGTCTAGCGCTACAATCAGTCTGTCATCTGCATTGGTCATGCGGTTGACGTACTCCGCGCATTACGTGAGGGCAAGGTCTTGAGGCGTGAGCGTTGAATTCCCATATCACTGCCAAGGCCCAAATAGAGCATGCCGCTAAGCGGGTGCAGTCAAGCGGGCGCTTAGGAGAAGGAGATCGAGATGGACTTGGAGAAGTTCACCGAGCGGTCGCGCGGCTTTCTACAGGCTGCCCAGACGATCGCTATGCGGGAAAGCCACCAGAAGTTGGCGCCCGAACACTTGCTTAAAGCCTTACTGGATGATGATCAGGGATTGGCTTCCAACCTAATCAAGGCGTCTGGTGGATCCCCCGAAAGGGTTGTCCAAGCCGTTGATGTGGCGTTGTCCCGCATACCGAAGGTTACTGGCGATGCAGGCCAGACTTACATGGATCAACAGACAGCTAAAGTTTTGGATGAGGCGCAGAAGGTGGCGACCAAAGCTGGAGATAGCTTTGTTCCGGTCGAGCGTATTCTAACGGCACTGGCCATCGTCAAATCCAAAGCCAAAGACGCTCTAGATGCCGGTGCAGTTACCGCGCAAAAACTGAACGCTGCGATCAATGACGTTCGCAAAGGGCGGACGGCGGATACGGCCTCGGCTGAAGAAGGCTATGATGCGTTGAAAAAATATGCACGCGATCTGACCGAGGCGGCACGAGACGGTAAGATTGATCCGATCATAGGTCGAGACGAGGAGATACGTCGTGCGATGCAAGTCCTTTCGCGTCGTACTAAAAATAACCCTGTCTTGATTGGTGAGCCGGGTGTCGGCAAGACCGCCATTGCCGAAGGTTTGGCAATGCGCATCGTTGATGGTGATGTGCCGGAGTCGCTTAGGAATAAGCGCTTGCTGTCGCTAGACATGGGCGCGTTGATTGCGGGCGCGAAGTATCGCGGAGAGTTTGAGGAACGCCTCAAGGCAGTTCTGTCGGAAGTTACAGCGGCGGCCGGTGAGATCATTCTTTTCATCGATGAGATGCACACTTTGGTCGGTGCCGGTAAGGCGGACGGGGCGATGGATGCTTCGAACCTGCTGAAGCCTGCGCTTGCACGTGGAGAGCTACATTGCGTCGGTGCCACGACGCTGGATGAGTACCGGAAACATGTCGAGAAAGACGCGGCTTTGGCGCGGCGTTTTCAGCCATTGATGGTTCAAGAGCCGACGGAGACCGATACGATTTCGATCCTTCGTGGAATCAAAGAGAAATACGAGCTTCATCACGGCGTGCGCATTTCGGATGCAGCGCTGGTTGCTGCTGCGACGCTTTCCAACCGGTACATCACAGACCGGTTCTTGCCTGATAAGGCTATCGACCTGATGGACGAAGCGGCGAGCCGACTTCGCATGGAAGTGGACAGCAAGCCGGAAGAACTCGACGCGCTGGATCGAGAGATTCTGCAGAAGCAGATCGAAGCGGAAGCTTTGAAAAAGGAAGACGACAAAGCGTCCAAAGATCGTCTCGAACAGCTGGAGAAGGACCTTTCTGAGCTGCAGGAGCGTTCTTCAGAAATGACGGCGCAGTGGCAGGCTGAGCGCGACAAGTTGGAAAGTGCGCGCGGTTTGAAAGAACAGCTCGACAAGTCTCGGGCGGAACTAGAGCAGGCTAAGCGCGACGGTAATCTACAGCGTGCAGGCGAGTTGTCCTATGGGGTTATTCCGGGTCTTGAGAAACAGTTGGAGGACGCCGAGGCCGCCGAGGGCGACGTGATGGTCGAGGAGGCTGTGCGTCCTGAGCAAATTGCAGAGGTTGTCGAACGTTGGACCGGAATTCCTACATCTAAGATGCTGGAAGGCGAGCGCGACAAACTCCTGAGAATGGAGGACGAACTTGGTCGCCGTGTAATTGGGCAGAAAGACGCTGTGCAAGCTGTCGCAAATGCTGTGCGCCGGGCCCGAGCTGGTTTGAACGACGAGAATAGACCACTTGGCTCATTCTTATTCTTGGGGCCGACGGGTGTCGGCAAAACGGAGCTCACTAAAGCCGTCGCTGAGTTCTTGTTTGATGACGAGAGCGCAATGGTGCGGATCGACATGTCGGAGTTCATGGAGAAGCATGCTGTGGCGCGTCTGATTGGTGCTCCTCCGGGATATGTCGGATATGATGAAGGTGGTGTACTCACCGAAGCGGTTCGTCGCCGTCCATATCAGGTTGTGCTTTTTGACGAGGTCGAAAAGGCGCATCCGGATGTCTTCAATGTGCTCCTTCAGGTTCTCGACGATGGGGTTTTGACGGACGGTCAAGGTCGAACCGTAGACTTCAAACAGACGCTGATTATCCTGACGTCTAACCTTGGCTCGCAGGCGCTGAGCAGATTGCCAGATGGCGGAGATGCAAGCCAGGCAAGACGCGATGTCATGGACGCGGTTCGGGCGCATTTCCGGCCAGAGTTCCTCAATCGGCTTGATGAAACGATCATCTTTGACCGGTTGAGCCGCGGTGACATGGACGGCATCGTCGATATTCAGCTTGGCCGTCTGCGCAAGCGTCTCGGCAAGCAGAACATCAAGATCGATCTGGATGAGGCTGCGATGCGGTGGTTGGCAGACGAAGGTTACGATCCGGTGTTTGGCGCGCGTCCGTTGAAGCGTGTCATGCAGCGGGCGCTCCAAGATCAACTTGCCGAGATGCTGCTCGCGGGTGACGTGACAGACGGTGATGTTGTCGCGGTCTCAGTAGGGGCTGACGGACTGATTGTTGGAGATCGCGTATCAACGTCGAACCGACAGCCGCCAGATGATGTGGTTGTACACTAATGCTATTGAAAGCTCCGCCCGCGCGGCGGGGCTTTCGTCTTTCATGGAACTCAGTCCGCCAGGCTAGAGCAGATTTTCCATAGGTCTGGTGGCACGCTGATCTCTGTTGCGAGTTTTCGGTTTCGCCCTGGAAGTCGCCCTTGCCCATCGTCCTCCACGGCATCTATCAGACCAGCCAGCCTTGTTTCGAACTCAGGCGACGTGTTGGGGTCTATCAGGATGAATACTTGGCCGAGGTCATGAGGGTCACCTGTTGGGGCTTTCAGTGGTTGAACATCCTTTGAGAGT
>CAZMRS010000297.1:0-3967 GCA_964568435.1 uncultured Boseongicola sp.
GATGATATGGAACACCGCCGCGACGGCCGCCGCCTCGGTTCCAAAGCCCAACAACATCGTCAAGAAGCCCAGATGACTGACCGTCGAGAAGGCCAGCAGCGCCTTCAGGTCATCTTTGAAAAGCGCTATGAGAGCTCCGATGACCATGGTGACCAGGCCGGTCGTTGCGACAATGTAGAACCAAGCATCGGTGCCCGATAGTACCGGCCACATGCGGGCCATCAGGAATACACCTGCCTTTACCATCGTGGCCGAGTGCAGGTAGGCGGAAACAGGCGTTGGGGCTGCCATCGCGTGAGGCAGCCAGAAGTGGAACGGGAATTGCGCGGACTTTGTGAAGGCCCCAAGCAGGATCAGGATAAGGGCTGGCAGGTACCAGTCAGACGCACGGATCGCATCACCGGCTTGCAGGATGTCGGTCAGATTGTAGCTGCCTGCGATGTTGCCGAGGATCAGCATGCCGCCGATCAAGGCTAGGCCGCCGGAGCCGGTGACCGCCAGAGCCATTCGCGCCCCTTGGCGACCCTCGGGAAGATGTTTCCAATACCCGATCAAAAGGAAAGAGCTGAGCGACGTCAGTTCCCAGAAAATCAACAAAAGCAGGATGTTATCTGAGATGACGATCCCAAGCATCGCGCCCTGAAACAGCAGCAAATACGTATAAAACTGCCCCATCGGATCGTCGCCCGAAAGGTAGAACCGGGCATAGAGCGTGATGAGCAAGCCGACCCCGAGGATCATCGTCGCAAATAGCAGACCAAGCCCATCAAGAAAGAACGAAGCAGACAGGCCGAGCTGTGGAAGCCATTCAACCTCGGCTTGAATGACCTCGCCACGTAGTACGGCTGGCGCATAGGTCAGAAGTAAAATAAGCGCTGTAGCCGTTGGGACTGCGGTAAACGTCGCGCACGCGGTTCGACCTGCCCGGATCATGAGGCCCGGAACAAGCGCACCGATAAACGGCAGAAGTGCAATCAGAAAAAGGAAATGCCCTCCGTCACCCATAGTCCAGAACCTTTTGTTTTCTTTTGTTATCCAATGGATAACGACGAGAGAAGGATAAGTAAAACACCCGCCGACGTTTCAGAGCCGAAAAAAATGAGATGCTGTACCGTGTTTTAGGTGCGCGTCGATTGATGGCAAGCACATCCCACGACTCGGCACAAAATTTTGATGTTGCGTGAGCAACGTTCGGTGCTTTTCGGCTTGGTTCGGCTGAAAATCGCCCAAGTCGTTCATCCGCAAAGAAAAGCCAAATCGGTAATACGTCGGTATTACATCGGTATTACGTCGGTATTCGTGTCACCGTACGGTGCTAATCGTTGGAAAATCGGTGTTTTCTTAACGATATGTGAACAGCAAAGCTCACCGTTACGTCATTTCAGGCGGCCAATGCGAAAGTAAGATTCCCTTTGGCGTTAACCTTCGTCATAATGACGTCAAAGGGCCGTGGAAGGTCCGGCACGTCAGCAAGGGAAATTGCTGGGAATTTTGGGGCATCGGCGGAACGTCTGATGATCGAGTTTAGAAACGTCAGCAAGTCCTTTTGGACGGGCGAAAGGCGCAAGGTCATTCTTGACCGGGCAACGTTCCGTATTGAGCCTGGCAACTCGCTTGGGATCCTCGCTCCGAACGGCACCGGCAAGACCACCCTCATCAATATGATGTGCGGGCTTGAGAAGCCGGATGAAGGTGAGATTGTTCGCAAGTCGCGCATCTCATTTCCCTTGGGTTTTATGGGCGGCATTATCGGGAAATTGAGCGCAATGGAGAACGCGCGCTACATCGCGCGGCTCTACGGCAAAGACCCGGACTACCTCGAGGCTTTTTGCCGGTGGGTCTGCGGGTTGGAAGAATACTTCGACATGCCGGTTGGCACCTACAGTTCGGGAATGCGCGGACGGTTCAGTTTCGCGCTTTTGCTTGCGCTGGATTTCGACTTCTATCTGATCGATGAAGGCATGCCCGGGACGACGGATGTCGAGTTTAACCGGAAGGCCGGGATGATCCTGAAGGAACGCCTGAAGACGGCAACGGTCGTCATTGTCTCGCATCAGGCCGAGACACTTGAGAAGTTCTGTCGCTCAGCCGCAGTTCTGAAGAACGGCAAGTTGAACATGTTTGACACACTGGAAGAGGCGAAAGCGCTCTATGACTATGAAGCCCAAAGCGCCTAAGTTCCGCACCCCTCGCGGTGATCGTGTGGCATCACGCGACAGCATGCCGTTTGCCAGCACCGACGATGGCTTTGGCGATCAGGCATTCCCCGGGTCGGCCAAGGCCGAAGTGAATGACGACGCTATTGCCGAAATCCGTCGCGAAGGTCTGACGGGAAGACAGCTGCGCATGGCGCGCCGACTGGCGCAGAAGAACGGGCTTTCGCCGAGCTCTGATTTTGATGCGGTTCGCTTGCTCCGCGCGCGGGGGATCGATCCCTTTGATCGGGCAAATATGCTTGAAGTGGTCACCGCACGCCCTGCGGCGTCGAAACGTCCGGCAAGTGCGCAGTCTCCTATGCCGGAAGAACCCGGTCCACGGCGCACGTCCAAGCCCACGAGCAAACCGCAGGCCAGACGTTCGTCCAAAGCGCCGGGTGTTGTGCGCAACCTGCCGCAAAAGGTTGAGCAGGACGCCAAACTTCCTGGGGCACCTGCCTCGGACGCTGGTTTCCAATCGCACGAGTTGGAACGAATCCAGCGGGACATCGTGCGCCGCCGCCGACAGAAGCTTGTGTTTCTGGTCGCCCGCTTGACGGCCTTCGTTCTGCTGCCGACGCTTGTGGCCTGGTTCTACTTCGCCTTTGTGGCCACACCAAGCTACGCGACGAAATCCGAGTTCATCGTGCAGCAAGCCGAAAGCTCCAGCGCCCCTGCGGGCCTTCTGGGTGGGACGTCAATGGCGACCAGCCAGGATTCCATCATGGTTCAGGATTTCCTGACCTCTCGAGAGGCCCTTGCCATGTTGGATGCGGACCACAATTATCGCGGGCATTTTAGCGCGCCGGAAGTGGATGCCGTACAGCGGATCGCCGAGGACGCCTCGAACGAGGACCTGTACAGTCATTTCCAGAATAATGTCTCTGTGGGATACGATCCGACGGAAGGTGTTTTGCGTATGGAAGTGTCTGCGCTGACCCCAGAGATGAGCCTTATGTTCTCGGAGGCGTTGATCGGATACGCCGAGGCGCGCGTGGACCGCGTGACAGAGCGCAAGCGTTCCGATCAGATGCGCGGCGCAAGAGAGAGCTTTGACGAGGCAGAAGCCAAGATGGTGGCAGCGCAAGAACGTGTTCTGACATTGCAAGAACAATTGGGGGTTCTTGATCCAGCTAGCGAAACCAGCGGTCTCATGAGCCAGATCGGGACGTTTGAGGTGCAACTTGCCGAGAAACGCCTGCAACTTCAGCAACTTTTGGACAACGCGCAGCCCAATAGCGCCCGCGTTGCCGGTGTGGAAGGTGATATTGGCCGGCTCGAAGACTTGATCGCAGACCTTCGCCAGCAATTGACGGCGGAGTCCGGATCGCAAGGCTCTTTGGCGTCCATCACGGCCCAACTGCGGATGGCCGAAGTTGATCTTGAGACGCGCACATTGATGATGCAGGAATCGCTTCAGTCGATGGAGGCAGCACGGATCGAAGCGATGCGACAGGTGCGCTTCTTGTCGATCGGCGTCTCGCCCATCCCGCCTGACGAGCCGACCTATCCACGCGTCTTCGAGAACACCTTGATCACACTCCTGATTTTCTCGGCGATTTACCTTTTGGTGTCTTTGACGGCGGCGGTCTTGCGTGAGCAGGTCTCAACCTGACATCGGTTTTCTTTGTTGCAGATTTTCGCGATCCGGGGTCTTGCGCCGCGCAAGGTCTCTGAGTAAGTAACGCCAGCCTGTTGGGGTGTAGCCAAGTGGTAAGGCAGCGGTTTTTGGTACCGTGTATCGTAGGTTCGAATCCTACCACCCCAGCCAG
>CAZMRS010000298.1:0-3056 GCA_964568435.1 uncultured Boseongicola sp.
AGTCTATAGACCCCGAGCGCGCAAGTCCCGAAAGGTCGCCCTTCACGTCGGACAAGAACACCGGGACACCCGCGGCGGAAAACCCTTCAGCCATAATCTGCAACGTTACGGTTTTGCCGGTGCCGGTTGCTCCTGCCACCAATCCATGACGGTTGGCGTACTTTAGCAAAAGACCCTGATGAACTGCGTAGCCTTCGCCACCGCCCCCAATAAATAAAGTGTCCGACACAGGGTACCCCCATGGTTTCAAATTCTTCGCGCTACCATAACTCGTTAACCTTTATGTGCCAGACTTATCGGGTCCCAAATTGTATTGGATGCGATTTGGGGGAATTCCTCCCTGTTGACTGGCCGCGCTCGTAGAGAGTGCGGTCCTTTTTCGTGAAAGGTCGACCGCGTGAAAAAAAGTGACCAATTGCCTGTTGACGCACGGATTTCCCTGCAATAGCGTGCCTGCAATTAAAAAGGTCGGCCAGTCCGGCAGGGAGAAATAAAAAGCAGGGTCTGCCAAGCGGGCCCTGTTTTTTATTTGTGTGGTGGTCGGTTGGGTTACTCGCTGGAAGTTGATAACGGCGAATACATGCTCAGCCTCAAACCTTCCGCTGACAGTCACTATATTGCGTGGTAGTGCCCTAAGTAACGCATGAGAGGTTGTCAGAGTGACTATCAAACAAACAGTGAAACTCCTTGTTTTTGTTGGTGGAGTATTGGCCGCTGGAATGGCATTTGCGCAAAGCGAGGCGGAAGGCGAAGCACAAGAGGCCACTGAGCCTGCTGTGGGTGAAACTTTTGTTGCTGGGTCTTTTTCCGATTGGGACCTTCGCTGCGAGCGTTTGCAGGGCGGAGCCGATCGTTGTCAGATGTACCAGTTGCTCACAGATGGCTCCGGCAATTCCGTTGCTGAAATAAACATTTTTCCTCTCCCGTCCGGCGGACCCGCTGAAGCTGGCGCCGCGGTCATGACACCACTGGAGACGCTACTGACCGAAAGCCTGCGGGTTTCGGTCGATGGTGGAGAGGTGCGTGTTTACCCGTACAGTTTCTGCACGGTGGAGGGTTGTGTGGCACAACTTGGTTTCACCCCAGAAGAAGTGACCGGTTTCAAACGAGGAGCGGCCGCGCAGGTAACGCTGGTTCCAGCTCGTGCACCCGATCGCACCGTGGATCTTACCATGTCACTGACAGGCTTCACTGCGGCATACAATGAACTGCGTAGTCGCGCAGGCCTCTGAGCAATTTGGATTAAAGGGGGGGCGATCAAGCCCCCGCCATGCGTTGAACTGTTTTCACCAGTTGAGCCGTTGAGCCGTCTTTTCCGTCCACGCCCTTTTCACCGGCAACAACAGGTTCCAGGGCTATCGCAAGCTCTTTGCCAAGCTCCACACCCCATTGATCGTAGGAATTGATCCCCAGCATCGCGCCTTCGACGAATACCCGGTGCTCATAAAGCGCAATAATTTGGCCGAGAACATAGGGTGTCAGTTTTGGATATACGAGTGTAGTGGAGGGCCGGTTCCCGGGGAAAACCCGGTGCGCCGCCTGACGCTCGAGTTCTGCGCCATTGAACTTACTTGCGACGATCACCCTGGCTTCTGCCAAGGTACGTCCCCGCATAAGGGCTTCTGACTGGGCTAAGCAATTGGCGACGAGGAGCCGATGCTGGTGAGCCAATTCCTCTTCAAATCCTTCGGCACCGACCATGAACTCGCAAGGCACGACCCGTGTCCCTTGATGGATCAACTGATAGAAGGCGTGCTGACCGTTCGTGCCGGGTTCTCCCCAAACCACCGGTCCCGTGTTTCCATCAACGTTCCGACCGCTCATCGCGGTCGACTTGCCGTTGCTTTCCATTTCGAGTTGTTGAAGGTACGCTGGCAGTCGCGATAGCCGTTGTTCATACGGTAGAACCGCACGCGTCGCATAACCCAAACCTTGATTGTGCCAGATACCCGTCAGAGCAAGCATCACAGGCAGGTTCTCCAATGGTTCGGCGGCTCGGAAATGCGTGTCCATCCATGCCCCGCCACGCAGGAACGCCCGGAACCCGTCGGCACCAATTGCGAGCATGAGGGCAAGCCCGATGGGCCCCCACATGGAATAGCGTCCACCCACCCAATCTTCGAAGCCGAAAACGCGATCCGACGGTATCCCGAAGGCGGCGGTTCTATCTGCCGCCGTAGAGAGCGCTGCGAACTGTGTCGCCGGGTCGGAGACCTTTTCGCTCATCCACGCCTTGGCAGTACTTGCGTTGGTCATGGTTTCGATTGTGGTGAAAGTTTTGGACGCAACGATGACGAGTGTCGTGGTTGGATCCAAAGGGCGCAACATGTCGGCACTATGGGCCGCATCGACATTCGATACATAATGGCAGCGGGGACCGTCGTGGTACGGCGCAAGAGCGAGTGTCGCCATGGCCGGTCCAAGGTCTGAACCACCAATGCCTATGTTGACCACATCTGTGATTGCACCGCCTGCACCTTGGAAAGTTCCTTTGCGAACAGCGGTTGCAAAATCTGCCATCCGACCAAGTGTTTCCAGAACACCAGGCATGACATTCTCGCCATCTAAATAAACCGGATCGCCATCCAGATTTCGCAGTGCGGTGTGAAGGACGGCGCGATTTTCGGTTTCGTTTATCTTCTCTCCAGCAAACATCGCGTCGCGACGTGCTTCGACTTCCGTTCCTTTGAAGAGCTCCAACAGGACTTGCCGGCCCGCGTCGTCCATTGCGGTCTTCGAGTAATCGAACAAAAGGTCGCCGGCGCTGACCGAATAGTTGCGGGCTCGTGAAGCGTCTTCAAAGCGATCAATAATGGGGGTTTTTGCGGCAGCCTTGGCGGCTGATTGCAAGGTGCTCCAGGTCATTTGCTCTCCTCAGGGTGCCCAGTGGACTATAGCGTCGGACAAGACCGTCGCTATCGGCGCTTCTGCGGGAGTGAGTTTTTGTGCCCTCGCCAGCGCGGCCTTCTTTTCTTCGCCGGTTATCAGGACGTGCGTGGAAATCGCGCCGCGCAGAACAGGTGCAGTCAGTGAGAGCCTCGGCTCAAGGTCTCCGT
>CAZMRS010000298.1:3066-3928 GCA_964568435.1 uncultured Boseongicola sp.
GCCATGATCGGCGCAGCCTTATCCGACAAAGCTTCCGGCAGTTCCGTGGCCCCCGGGAATAAGGAAGCTGTATGCATGTCCGTACCCATGCCCAGGAGCAAAACCGAGATTGGTAGCTCTTTCGTCAAATCTTCATAGAGCGCGGGCCAATCACTGTCTGTTTCCGGCACGAGCCGCAAGAACCTTGCCGCAGAGGCGCGCCCGGTCAAAAGCCGTTCGCGCACAAGACGCTCGTTGGAACGCGGGTGATCCGAAGGCACCCGGCGTTCGTCCGTCAGCAAAACGTGGACACGAGACCAATCCAGATCCGCGGCAGACAACGCATCAAACATTGGCCCAGGCGTGGAGCCTCCCGGCACTGCCAAAGAAGCCCGTTCTTGCTCGAATAGGCAGGTGTTCAACTCCCCGGCTATGCGATTGGCCAGGTCGATCATCATCATTTCGGAGTCAGGGTAGGTTTCCAGATGCATATTCACCTTTCTGACCTGAAGTTCAGGCCTTGATATCGAGCCAGCGTCTTCCTTCGCGATGCATCAGCACAGCTGCATCTTCCGGACCTGTCGAGTCGACGTCGTAAGCCTTGGGACGATCACCGCGACTTGTCCAGTCTTCGATGATTGGATCCGTCCAGGACCAAGCGGCTTCGACTTCGTCTCCACGCATGAAGAGTGTCTGGTTGCCGCGAATCACGTCCATGATTAGGCGTTCGTAAGCATCCGGCACGTCTTCCACGTCTGGCCCAAGAGCATCGGCGAACGTCATGTCCAGCGGGACATCGACAAGGCGCATACCACCGGGACCCGGTTCTTTTATGGTTACGCCCAGGGTGATGCCTTCGTTCGGCTGAAGCCGGATTGAGAGA
>CAZMRS010000299.1:0-3905 GCA_964568435.1 uncultured Boseongicola sp.
ATAAGTCGCTTGTTGTCATTACCAACAATCTCCATGTCGCAAATATCCTCAGCACCGCTCCAGACATCGAAGTCGTCCTGGCCGGAGGAGTTTTGCGAGCTTCTGACGGCGGTCTGGTAGGCGACGTGACGGCGGAATTTGTACGCCATTTTCGGCCTGATATCGCTTTCCTGGGTGCGTCCGCGCTTAGCGAGGATGGTGACGCATTGGACTTCGATTTTCGCGAGGTGCGAGTTGCTCAAGCGGTTATGCGGTTGGCACGGCGCAGCATTCTGCTAGCGGATCACAGCAAGTTTTCGCGCTCAGCATCGGTGCGAATCGGTCGAATTGCAGACTACGATGGGTTCATAACCGACGCGCCATTGCCTGCCGAACTGAATGAACAATGCAATCGGCATAATTGCGAGGTTACCGCCGCCTAAGTAATCGTTTTGTCGAGATACCTTACCGCGCTATCTTTTACCACAGGCAAACAAAGGGCTGCGCATCATGCTTCGACTCGCAATCGCCGCGCTTCTCACAATCCTGGCGACCACAGCATCAGCGCAAGATCGCCGGATCAGCCACTGCATCGCAATCGCGAACGCCGACCCCGCGCTTGAATTCGTTCATCAGGCAAGCTGGCAAGCGCCCCTCCCTGACGAATTCACCGTCCGTATTTCTTACGTGGATCACTCCATGTTCCTGCTCCAAACGCCCGGTGGCCTGAATGCAGTCACAGATTACAATGGGTTTATCGGAGCATTGGATTGGCTGCCCGACATCGTCACGATGAATAACGCGCACGGAACACATTGGACCTCGTTTCCCAACCCTGACATTCCGTACATTCTGGAAGGTTGGCGGCAAGAAGGACTGCCGGCGGACTACAACTTAGATCTCGGAGAAATGCTGGTTCGAAACGTCACGACTGATATCCGGGACAGATTTGACGCGGTCACGCGTGTGAAGGACGGAAATTCGATTTTTGTCTTCGAGGTCGGAGGCCTGTGCATCGGCCACCTCGGCCACCTGCACCACGAACCAAACGAACAGCAGTACGCGGCACTCGGACGGTTGGATGTGGTCATGGCTGCCGTAGACGGCGGACTGACGGTGGACACCCCAACCATGATCCGCATCGTAAATCGCCTGAAATCATCAATTGTGATTCCGATGCACTGGTTCTCTCGTGGATCACTGGAAACCTTCCTCGCGGGTGTTTCGGAAGATTTTGCAATTGATCGAACTGGGGAAACGTCCATGGAAGTGTCACTCAGAACTCTTCCAAGCCGCCCAACCGTAGTCGTGCTCGAACCGCGCTTTCTCTCAATGGACAATTGACATCCGGCGGCGGACAAGGACATCCAACGCGCATGTTGAACGCCTTCGCAGACAGTCACGCTGATGCTCTTCGCAAAAGAATGCCGGACCTTGCGATCAAGCCGGCCGAACAACGCTACCTGGAAGAGCCCCGCGGCAAATGGGCAGGCCTTCCCACCTATGTCGCGATGCCGCGTTCTGTCGAAGCAGTTTCCGAGATCGTCAAAGCAGCCAACGAACTCTTGTTTCCCATACAAGCGTACGGCGGTGGGACGGGTCTCGTTGGCGGGCAACTGACGACCACAGGCCCAGCGCCATTGATCCTGTCGATGGAGAAAATGAACGCAATCCGCGATGTGTTCCCTTCGGAAAACACTCTGATCGCAGAGGCTGGCGTCACGCTCGAGACCATCCATAACGCTGCTGCTGACATCAACCGTCTTTTCCCCTTGACCTACGGCAGCAAGGGGACGGCCCAAATAGGTGCTGGCCTCGCCGTGAATTCTGGTGGGCTAAACGTGCTGCGCTATGGAATGGCGCGCGATTTGTGCCTTGGGATCGAGGCGGTCTTGCCCAACGGAGACATTCTCCATGGTCTAAAGCGTCTTAAGAAAGACAACACGGGCTATGATCTTCGACACCTATTGATCGGCTCAGAGGGGACTTTGGGTCTTATCACCGCCACTTCACTCAAGCTGTCACCGCGCCCCACCAATACAGCAACGGCAATTCTCACGGTTCCAAGCCCCGCCGCTGCCCTCGAACTACTCGGACGAACTTGGGATGCCGCCGGCGAAGTTATCTCTGCATTCGAATTGCTGTCAGGAACCGGATTTGAATTTCTGGCAGAAAAGTTTCCGGAGATGCGCCAACCGTTTGCGGAAATCCCAAAATGGGCTGTTCTGGTGGAGCTCGCTACGTCCGGCGATACAGAACCACAGAGCATCCTAGAAACCCTATTCGCCGAAGCGTTCGAAGACGGACTTGTCGAAGACGGTTTGATCGCGTCCAGCGGCCAACAAGCAGGCGCATTTTGGGCGATGCGGGAGACCATTCCACTTGCAAATCGCGCCATCGGCGCCATCGCAAGCCACGACATCTCGCTTCCGCTCTCCGAACTCGCGGGCTTCATCGATGCAATGACGCAAGAACTGACCGCGATCGCTCCAGTCCGTTTGAATTGTTTTGGCCATCTCGGCGACGGCAATATGCATTTCAACGTTTTCCCGCCAAAAGGTCGGGACCGCAAAGACTTCGCAGACATTGCCCCCCAAATTTCACGTCTGGTCCATGATCGCGTCGTGGAACTGGGTGGCAGTTTCAGTGCTGAACACGGTCTGGGGCGCCTCAAAACAGCCGACCTGGAACGCTACAGCGATCCAACGAAGCTCACGACCATGCGCACGCTCAAGACCGCTCTGGATCCAAACGGCATCCTTAATCCCGGCGTTGTATTGGCCGAAACATAAAGAAGCCCTGCCGCATAGACGACAGGGCCTTTACTCGTCTCACACCGACTTGCAAGTCAGCGCGGTTCTAAGCCTTAGCAAGTTAATTTAGCCCTAACTACAGCCCCTCAAACTCGCAAAGCACTTCGACATCTATCCCTAGCGCTTCCAGCTTCTGTCTCCCGCCAAGCTCGGGAAGGTCGATAATGAAAGCACACCCCAAGATATCAGCCCCCATCCGCTCCAATAGCTTGATCCCGGCCTCAGCCGTACCACCCGTTGCCAGGAGATCATCAACGACCAACACTTTCTCACCTGGCTGTACTGCGTCATCATGAACCTCCATGATCGCCTCGCCGTACTCCAACTGGTACTCTTGGCTCAGTGTCTTACCTGGCAGTTTGCCCTTCTTACGAATGGGCACAAAACCAACAGACAACTGGTGTGCAATAGCACCGCCAATAATGAACCCGCGCGCTTCAAGTCCAACCACCTTGTCGATTTCCAGCCCCGCATAGGGGTGTAGCAACTGATCAATACACATTCGAAAACCGCGCGGATCAGCAAAAAGTGTAGTGACATCGCGAAACAAGATGCCTTCATGCGGAAAGTCCACGATTGTGCGCACGTAATCTTTAACGGTCTTTTTGCGATGGTTCATGTCAGGCCCTGTTCACATTCGATCGGTACCCATCACAACGTGACCAAATGGAATAAGCAAGAGCCATGAACGACGCACCAAAAACGTCCAGACGCCGCCTCATCGTCGGAGCACTATCCCTCGCGGCTGTCGGCATTGGTTGGCAAGCATGGGTTCGCCGACCGCGCCCAATGATCTTTGAGCCAATCGCAACCCTACCGGGGTGGCGCCAAACAATCTTCGAAGGCGTTTCCGCCCCGCCCGGCGGACTGTCCCGCTCAGCCGCGTTCGCTGGAATTGGTGCCGGGGCAGTGCCTATCGAAGTTCTAGAGCCCAGCGACCTCTGCCGCACGCTCTTCCCGCGTGCTCGCTCCGGCAAAGTTCCTGTTGCCGTCTTTTCAGATTTTTTCTGTCCGTATTGTCGGACCCTGACCGAGCGCCTCGCCTCGCGCGCAACCGATCCATCATGGGACGCATTGATCAACTGGCATGAGCTTCCACTGCTCGGTCCATCC
>CAZMRS010000300.1:0-795 GCA_964568435.1 uncultured Boseongicola sp.
CGACCGTAGCAATATCCTTTTTAACATAGTTGTATCGGGGTCTTGCCCAGGCCACGAGTTCGTCTAGCCGGTGCATCGGGGCAGTACCCGGAAACACCAACTGAAACCCATCACCCAGAAATCGATTGGCCGAGTCCAAGTCTCGTTCTTCCAACGCGTCAAGAAACTGCCGAACGATGCTTTCGTGGCTTGCTTGAGTTTTGCATTTCTCTTTGAGAATCACGGTCGCTTCGAAGTCTTTTTCCAAGGAGATTGAGTCAAAAGCTCTTCCAAGCGCCACGGAAATGCGGGCTTTTTCATCGGCTGAGTGGCCGGTGAGAAAATGCGTCTCAACGATAGGCAAGTGGTCCTCCCGAAAATCTGTCATTTACATAGAACAGATTTTTGTATAGTTAAAGGACAAAATTGCTGCGCAGCAATCTCGCTTCTTGAAGCTTATGGTTGCTGGTCTAGGTCGCGGTAGGATTTGGGAGATACGACGCTGTGACTATTCACGTGCCGAAAACACTACCTGAGGGCGGCAAGGCTCAACGCGTTTACCTATCGCTAAGTAATGATATTTCAACAGGTGTTTACTCTGAAGGATCACTGCTCCCCGGCGAAAACAAGTTGGCGGAACGATTTGGTGTTAGCCGCATTACCATTCGACGCGCCTTGGACGCGCTCGCTGCCGATGGTCAGATTCAGAAGAAGACAGGTGCAGGCTCGATTGTCCTAGCGCGACCAGAACGCCCACAGAGCATTACAGCAGATTTCGCGACGCTGATGCCGCAACTGGTCGAAATGAGCACGACA
>CAZMRS010000300.1:805-3895 GCA_964568435.1 uncultured Boseongicola sp.
TTCTTTCGTTTTCTTATGCCGCCGCGTCAAAGACTGTCTCGTCGGCGCTCGGAATCGCGAACGGCGATTTTGTTCAAACTGCCGTCCGAATTCGATTGTCGAGCAATCAACCTTTTTCACACCTCACCACGCATGTGCCCGAGGCTATCGCAAGAAACTACGATGAGGCAGACCTTGCCACTCAACCGTTGTTCCGGCTCTTCGAACGGAGCGGCGTCTCCGTGTCCAGTGCATACCAATCGGTGACAGCCACCTTGGCAGCGCCAGATGTTGCAGATGCGCTTAGTGTGTCTGTGGGGGCACCTCTTTTGTCTTTGACCCGAGTTGTACGGGACTCCGAAGGCCGAGGCATTGAGTATCTTTCGGCGCTTTACCGACCTGATCTGTTTCGGCTTGAGATGACACTCTCTCGAGTCGGCTCTGAGGATGCCCGCCACTGGGAACCCGTGATTGGGGCTACCGAAGAATGACCCAGAGAACGCTTCTGGATAAGCTTTGGGAGTCGCATGAAATTGTGCGCCGACCTGACGGCGCTTCCCTTCTTTGGGTCGATAGGCACCTTGTGCACGAAGGTTCTCACCATGCATTTGGCAAAATCGCTGAGCGCGGTCTTAGTGTTGCCGAACCAAGCCTAACATTCGGTGTTGCGGATCACTACGCGCCTACGCGCCCTGGGAATTCAACTGAAGCCAGCGATCGAATGGTAGCCACGCTTGCCAAAAACACGACTCGTCACGGGCTGAGATCCTTCGATCTCGAAGACCCACGCCAGGGAATTGTCCATGTTATTGGCCCGGAGCTAGGCCTCACTCTGCCGGGTCTTCTCATTAATTGCGGCGATAGTCACACAAGCACCCATGGAGCCTTTGGTGCTTTGGCGTTTGGAATTGGTGCTACGGAAGTAGCTCATGTTCTTGCAACTCAGACCATCTGGCAACGAAAGCCTAAGTCGCTTCAGCTCTCCGTAGATGGAGAGTTTGGTCCGGGCGTTGGGGCCAAAGATTTGGCTTTGCATTGGATTGCCGAGCTTGGGTCAGACGGCGCCCGTGGTTGTGCCATTGAGTACACAGGTTCTGCTGTGCGAGCGATGTCGATGGAAGCGCGCATGACGCTTTGTAATCTCTCGATTGAGGGCGGCGCTCGCTTTGGAATGATCGCGCCCGACGAAACAACATTTGCTTATGTTAAAGGGCGAGAATTTGCGCCAAAGGGCGCGGAGCTTGAACAGGCTAAGGCAGGCTGGTCAAAGCTTCATAGCGATGCAGGAGCAGTGTTCGACCACACAGTCCAAGTAAATGCGGCAGATGTCGCTCCTCTGGTAACGTGGGGCACTTCTCCGGAAGACGCATTGCCGATAACAAGTAGTGTTCCTACACTTGAAAGTGTTTCCCCGAGTAAATTGGAGCATTTGAGCGATGCGCTCGACTATATGGGCCTAAGGCCGGGCACACCTTTAACTTCGATTGAGATCGATCAAGTTTTCATCGGTTCTTGCACCAATGCAAGGATAGAGGATTTGCGCGCTGCAGCAGCCGTCATAAGCGGTCACAAAGCGCGGGTGCCGGGGTTGGTCGCTCCTGGTTCTAAACATGTGAAGCACCAAGCCGAGCAAGAAGGTCTCGACACTGTATTCATGCAGGCTGGGCTTGAGTGGGTGTCCTCGGGATGTTCGATGTGCGTCGCGATGAATGGCGACGTTGTTGGTCCCGGTAAAAGATGCGCTTCGACGACCAACCGAAACTTCCGGGGTCGACAAGGCCCAGGTTCGAGAACACATCTTATGTCACCGGCTATGGTCGCGGCGGCGGCCGTAACTGGCCGTCTGACAGACGTTCGCCCATTTTTGACTGGTCGGAACGCGGCATGAGGACGGGATGGACAACGCACACCGGCAAGGCGGTCGCGCTTGATCGGGAAAGCATCGATACAGATCAATTGATACCTGCGCGTTTCATGTCGACGCCACGCTCAAAAGGCTACGGCGAATTTCTGTTGCGTGATTTGCGTTTTGGAGTCGACGGAGAAGCTAACCCAACGGATCCCTTAAACAGACATTCAGATGCAACAGTAATCGTTACACGGCGTAATTTTGGTTCAGGATCGTCGCGTGAAGCGGCTGTCTACGCTTTAATGGACTTCGGAATCAAAGCAATTCTAGCCCCCAGCTTTGGCGACATATTTGCGTCGAATGCGGTAAATAATGGCCTGCTTCCAGCAAAGCTTGAAGATGAAGCGATTAACACTCTGATCTCGGTACTGACGATCCAAGCCGAAAACTTGGTAGTGGATTTGGAGCAGAAAGAGATTGGTTTAGCCGACCGGACTTTTGCATTCGACATAGATGATATCTGGCGCGAGAAGCTCTTAAACGGCTGGGACGACATCGATCTCACGCTGTCGCATCAGCCTGCCATCGCAGCCTACAGGGAAGACATCAAGGCAAACCAAACATGGAGATTTCCGGCAGATGCTGGATAGGTATTTGGTCGGAACACCGACCAAAATTTCGCACGCCAGTCCGCTGGCTTTGGGATAGGAGGAACGACCCATGAAGATGCAACTTGCTGCTGGCCTATTGGCTGGTTCAACGCTAATCGCCACAACGGCGATGGCAGAAGAAACCATCACCGCTGTTCACGCGTTTCCTGAGACGCTTATCTACACGCAGAGCTTTCTGTCGTTCGTAGAAAAGGTCAATGAAGCCGGTGCAGGGGTCATCCAAATTGAAGTTCGAGGTGGCCCGGAAGCTATCGGCATGTTCCAGCAGCCAGATGCCGTGCGCGACGGGATCGTTGATATGGTTTACACACCGGGATCTTTCTACGGCGGGTCTCTTCCTGAAAAAGACGCGATGGTTGCTTCCAACCTGACAGCGATCGAAACTCGCCAGAACGGCGGTACAGCTTTGATTGATGAGATTCATCAGGAGAAGATGGGTCTCAAGTATCTCGGCTGGTTTGATTCCGGCGTATGTTACAACCTGTGGACACGCAATGAGCCAAGCTTCGATGCAGATGGCAACCTTGAAGTTGAGGGGCTCAAGCTGCGCGGAAACGCTGTCTATAACGCATTCTTTACCAACTATCTGGG
>CAZMRS010000301.1:0-1023 GCA_964568435.1 uncultured Boseongicola sp.
AGTGGCGGCTTCCTCAGCCTGCAAGTCAGTTTCTGGTGCTTCGGCTACAGCCTCTTCGGGCGCGCTGACCTCTTCTTCGACGCCACCGTCTTCGACGATGGCATCAAGGCCCTTGTCGATTTTTGAGGACGACTTGAACAGTCGATCTTTAAGTTTTGAGAAAAACGCCATGCCGTCTCCGCCACATCTTTCCCCTCACCTATTCGCTTGCGCGGGCGAGGAAAAGAGCGAGGGGTGATTTCAACGTGTCCGTTGGTCAGATTTCGTCTGGGAAATGCTTGATCGTCAGGCGAATGGGGTTCGGGGCCGCCTGCCCCAAGCCACAGATCGAGGCGTCCGCCATGGCCTGACAGAGGTCTTCCAGAAGCGGTTGATCCCAAGTGTCTTCCGCCATGAGCTTGACGGCTTTTTCGCAGCCGACGCGGCATGGCGTGCATTGGCCACAACTCTCGTCCTCGAAAAAGCGGAGCATGTTGAGGGCGGCCGCTTTTGCGCTGTCTTGATCCGAAAGGACGACGACCGCCGCGGACCCGATGAAACTGCCAAGAGGTTGGAGCGTGTCGAAGTCGAGCGGGACGTCGTTGATTGACGCAGGTAAAAGGCCAGATGACGGGCCACCGGGCTGGTAGGCCTTGAAGGCATGCCCGTCGAGCATTCCGCCAGACGACTCGATGATGTCAGTAATGGTGGAGCCCGCCGGCAAAAGGTGGACGCCCGGATTTTTGACGCGACCTGAAACTGAGTAAGAGCGCAGGCCTTTGCGGTCGTTTTTTTCGACGCCGGACAGGATTTCAGGGCCTTCGCGGCAGATGCGGGCGACCCAGTGAAGCGTTTCGACGTTGTGAACGAGCGTGGGGCGACCGAAAAGGCCGACCTCGGCCACGAAGGGCGGGCGGTGGCGAGGGAGGCCACGCTTGCCTTCGATCGACTCGATCATCGCGCTTTCTTCGCCGCAGATGTAAGCGCCAGCTCCTCGACGGACTTCGACGTAGCCAGGCTCGATGAGGCCTGCAGTTTCAAGCG
>CAZMRS010000301.1:1033-3889 GCA_964568435.1 uncultured Boseongicola sp.
TCGGTGGCCAAGATGTGCAGAACTGCGGGGTATGCGTCGCGCATGTAGATGTAGACTCGGGTCGCTTCCACGGCGGCGGCGGCGATCAGCATACCTTCCAGAAAGAGGTGCGGCGTACGTTCCAGGTAATAACGGTCTTTGAAGGTACCCGGTTCGCCCTCGTCACCATTTACGGCCATGAGGCGCGGCCCGGAATAAGACCGAACGAAGCCCCATTTGCGCCCTGACGGGAAACCTGCGCCGCCGAGCCCGCGAAGACCGGACGCCAAGACCGTTTCTTCGACCGCGTCCCAGTCACCAGCGGCGCGGTGCTTTTCGAGCGCGGCGTATCCACCGGCGGCGCGGTATGCGTCGAACGTCTCGTAGGCAGGGATGGTCGGATGCGTACCGCCCTCTTTCGCGGCGGCAAGTACGCTTTCTGGCGTCGCGTTGTCGATGTGCTTGTGGCCGAGTTCGACGACGGGTGCGGTATCGCAGCGGCCCATGCAGGGTGCGCGCAGGATGCGGATTTCAGCAGGGTCCGTTCCAGCCTCCAAAGCAGACTTCAGGGCTTGGGCACCTGCGAGTTCGCACGACAGGCTGTCGCAGACGCGCACGGTGAGTGCGGGTGGTGGTGTTTCGCCTTCTTTGACGACATCGAAGTGCGCGTAGAAGGTGGCGACTTCGTAGACTTCTGCTTGCGAGATGCGGAGTTCTTCGGCCAGAGCGCGCAAATGGGCTGCGGAAAGATGCCCGTAAGAATCCTGGATGAGATGGAGGAATTCGATCAGAAGGTCGCTCCGACGTGGAGCGTCGCCGAGAAGCGCCTGAACTTCTGCCAAGGCACCGTCGTCCAGTTGGCGGCCTTTCGGCGTGTGGCGGCCCTTTCCGCGACCCGACTTCCATACGCCTTTGTTGTCTTCATCCAATGCCATTGACCGACCCGGCCTCCCTGTTCTGAGCGGCATCCTAGACGTTCCAATCTTAGCTGAAAGTCTGAAAAGCGACGTCCTGCGGCAGTTTTTGCATCTTCCATTGGCAATGCGTGACGCGGATGCGAAACTTTCCAGTATGAAATGGCTCGTTTTGATGTTGTTGGCTTGCCCGAGCGTGGCGTTTTCCACGGAGCGGGTGGTCACGCCCGCCGAGTTTGAAGCGATGGTGAGCGGACACACGTTGACCTATTCGATCAATGGGCAGGTTTATGGTGCAGAGGAGTACCTCGACGGTCGTCGCGTCACCTGGTCGTACCTGAACGGCGATTGCGCTGAGGGGGTTTGGTACCCGCAAGGCACGCAGATTTGCTTTGCCTATGACGGTTTGCCTTCACCGCAGTGTTGGCAGTTTTACGAGAGCGACGGACAGCTCTCCGCAAGGTTTGAGAATGACCCATTGGCGACCGAGCTATACGAGTTGGGGCGGACGACGGAACCGCTCGTGTGCCTTGGACCTGACGTGGGCGTTTAGAACAGGCTGCCTTGTTCAGGCTTTTGCGGTTTGTCTTTTGCAGGTTTGGTCTTTGAGCCAGTTGTGACGGCGACACGGCCATCGCGGAATTGAATTTCAAGCGCGCCTGCGTTTTCAGCCGCTTTGGCATCAGTGACGATGGTGTCACCTGCGCGCACGACGGAATAGCCCCGCTTGAGAGTCTCTTCATAGCCGATGGATCGACGCAACCGGTCTAAAGCTTCGATGCGGTCGTTTTGCGACATCAGCCGGGTCGACATGGCTGCGTCGAGGCGCGGAGCAAGCAGATCAAGGTCGCGGCGTTGTCTATTCAGTTGTTCCTTTATTGGCGCGGACCGCAGGCGCGTGGCGTCGAGCCGGTCGGCACGCCGTGAGATACCGCGTGCAAGAGCCGGGCCAAGGCGGCCCGACCATTCCGAGACCCGGGTGGTTTCGGCGGCGAGGCGCGCGCGGAGCGTAGATGGTCGAATGGCACCTGCGCGTTCGTTCAAAGCTGCAGCGCGCCTTTCAACCGTTTGACGCAAGGCACGTGGCAAGGCTTCTTCGGCGCGGTCCAATCGCTGGCGCGGATCGTTCAAGAGCGCATCCGGCCGAGGCAACACGCGAGCCATGTCGCGGAGTTTTTCTTTGCGGCGCGTAACGACTTGCTGGACGGCGCGACTGAGGCGTGCATCCTGACTTTCGGTCCAGGCGAGGAGTTCCATGCGTACAGGTACCGCGAGTTCGGCGGCAGCGGTCGGTGTAGGCGCGCGTTTGTCAGAGACGAAATCAATTAGTGTTGTGTCCGTTTCGTGCCCCACCGCTGAAATCAGTGGTATTTCGCTATCGGCGGCTGCCCGGGCGACGATTTCTTCATTGAACCCCCAAAGGTCTTCGATGGAGCCGCCACCACGCGCGACGATCAGGAGATCCGGGCGAGGAAGGGCGCCGCCCGGTGTCAGCGCGTTGAAACCGTGGATGGCATGAGCGACTTGGGGCGCACAGGCTTCGCCTTGCACGGCGACGGGCCAAACGAGAACTTTGCGTGGGAACCGGTCACGGAGGCGATGCAGAATATCTCGGATAACGGCGCCTTGCGGTGAGGTCACAACGCCGATGATTTCCGGCAAATAAGGAAGCGGCTTTTTGCGCGCATCGTCAAATAGCCCTTCAGCGGCGAGCTTTTTCTTCCGACGCTCCAACATCGCCATCAGTGCGCCTTCGCCGGCAACTGCGACGCGAACGGCATTTAAGGCGAACTTGGAGGAAAACCCCGAGGCCGTCATTTTGCCTTCGGCGATGATCTCCATACCTTCTTCCGGCATGGTTCCGAGACCGGGAACCTGACCTTTCCACGTCATGCAGGACAGCACAGACTTGTCATCTTTCAGGTCGAAGTAGAGATGCCCGGAGCGGGCGAGCGTAACACGG
>CAZMRS010000302.1:0-3879 GCA_964568435.1 uncultured Boseongicola sp.
AGATTTGAACGAGGCTGCGCTTGGATGGTTGTTGGCGGGTTATCGTTTTGGGCGATATGCCAAGGCCCCAGCTCCGAAGGCTAGTTTGGTGGCGCCTTCAGGCGTGGACGCAGCTTTGCTTGAACGGATCGCGTGTGGTGAAGCGCTCACCCGCAATCTGATCAATATCCCCTCTAATGATATGGGACCCGGGGAGCTTGAGGTTTCGTCTCGCGAGTTGGCGGACGCATTTGGTGCAAGCATCTCGGTGACAGCCGGCGACGATTTGATCGACGCCGGATTTCCCCTTGTTCACGCAGTTGGCCGCGCGTCACCGCGGGCACCTCGGCTAATTGACATAAAATGGGGAACCGACGGGCCGGAGGTATGTCTGGTTGGAAAAGGTGTGTGTTTTGATACTGGCGGTCTGAACCTGAAACCCGGCAACTCCATGGGTTTGATGAAGAAGGATATGGGAGGAGCGGCGAACGTTCTGGGCCTGGCGCAAATGCTTATGTCGGGGGAAGCGCCACTACGGTTGCGCGTACTTATCCCGGCTGTCGAGAACTCGGTATCAGGATCGGCGTTTCGGCCGGGAGACATTCTGACTTCGAGGAAGGGTTTGACGGTTGAGATCAATAATACCGACGCAGAAGGGCGGTTGGTCTTGGCCGACGCTTTGGCTTTGGCGGACGAAGCAGCGCCAGATTTGATTATCTCTATGGCGACGTTGACCGGCGCTGCGCGTGTCGCGGTCGGTCCTGATTTGGCTCCGTTCTATGCCACGGAAGGCGCTGACGCGGCCATGCTTGAGGTGGCCGCTCAAAAAGTGCGTGATCCTGTGTGGCGCATGCCGTTTTGGGATCCCTACGAAAACATGATCGAACCCGGGATCGCTGATCTCGACAACGCACCCAAGGGCGGGTTCGCAGGCTCGATCACGGCGGCCTTGTTCCTGAGGCGGTTTGTGACAGAGACGTCACGGTACATGCATTTCGACATCTTTGGGTGGAACCCGTCGTCAGAGCCAGGGCGTCCCAAAGGTGGGGTCGGGCAGGCCACACGTGCGCTATATGAGGCACTGCCGGATATGGTCGGCCTGTGACCGATCGCCGATTTCTGGCGTCCAATGGGCGGGTCGCGGATGCCGCATTGCAAGGCTTGGTCGACGCGGAAGAATTTGTGACGCCGATACGGCGCGGCGTCGCTGCCGGGCATTGGCTACATGATGCGCCTGAAGGCAATATTGATCGCGAGCTTCTTGTCGGCGACGCGTTTGATGTCCTTGAAGAACGCGGGGATTGGTCATTTGGGCGATCTGCCAAGGATGGCTATTGCGGTTGGTTTGAGACGGCGTGGCTGGGTCCCTGGCGCGCGCCGACGCATAAGATCGCGGTACGCACGACCTGGGGATACAACTCACCGAACTTCAAGACACCACGGGTGCTGCCTTTGCATTTGTCTGCAGGAGTGACTGTCGAAGAGACGACCGCGGGGTGGGCGCGAATTGCTGTGTCGGTCGGATCTTTGTGGGTCCCCGAACATCATCTGACGCAGAGCGATATGGATTTGATTGAGGCTGCGCGTCTCTTGCTTGGAACGCCTTATGTCTGGGCCGGAAACACGGGGTTTGGTCTTGATTGCTCCGGGCTGGTTCAAGTGGCGTTTCACGCCAGCGGGCGTGATTGCCCGCCGGACAGCGACGTGCAGGCGGGTATGTTGGGACAGGAGCTTTCGCCGAGTGAGCCGCTTGCAGCCCGGGATTTGCTTTTCTGGAAGGGACATGTCGCCTTGGCGACCGGACCGGATAAGATGATCCATGCAAATGCACATCATATGGCAGTGGTGGAAGAGCCGATTTCAGAGGCGATCACGCGTATCGCGTCTACAGACACCGGCCCCGTCACCCGACGCTTGCGGCCAGAGCTTTAGTCGACGGCGCGTATCAGTTTGCGTTCAAGGACCCGCAGAACCGTTTTCAAATCGTGACCGCGTTTCAGGATTTGGCCGTCCATGCCGATTACGGAGTACATCCCCTGCCGACCGCGCAGTTTAGGGCGTTTTTCGATTCGATAGATCGGATGTTCTGCGGCGCGGCGAAAAATCGAGAAAATGGCGACGTCTTTGAGAAAACTCATGCCGTAATCCCGCCATTCACCTGCGGCGACCATTTGGCCGTAAACCCCTAGAATCAGTGAAAGTTCCGTGCGGTGGAAGGCGACTTGGTCTTCAGATTTGCCCGCATTGGGAAACGGCGTCGTGTTTTGGATGTTCATAAGATGAGACTGCCTTTGCTGGCGGGGCAAATCAAGCCTCGCCGCATCTTCGCCACAAAATTACCCCTCTCAAGGCGTGATCGCCCCCTCATCTCGCCCCAGTTGCCGTGCATTGAGACAGGGTAGCGAACTAACGCTATCCCCGGTGCCGTGGATTAACAGCCCCCACCCAGCCCGCGGCATCGGGGACCTATATCTGGGATGAGAAAGCGCTCGCCTGCCTTTGGCGGGCGTTTTCTGTTTTGAGATGTCTTTTTCGGGGCTCTGCCCCCGGTCTGCTACGCAGCCCTCCCCCGAGGTGCTTTCGAAAGGGTGAGAGGGGCGTTTCTTCGCGTTGCATCCGGGCGCGTGCTGGCTAGTGTCGAGCACGGAAGTCGGCAAACGGAGGCTCGGATGAGTGACCAGACGATGATTGGTGTGATCGGTGGCAGCGGTGTCTATGATATCGATGGACTTGAGGGCGCCGAATGGATCGACGTTGAAAGCCCGTGGGGGGCAGCGTCTGACCAGATTTTGAGAGGTCGTTTGGGCGGTGTCGAAATGGCATTTCTTCCACGCCACGGTCGCGGCCACGTTCATTCGCCTACGACTGTTCCATACCGTGCTAACATTGACGTTTTGAAACGTGTCGGAGTGACGGACGTGATTTCTGTGTCAGCTTGCGGGTCATTTCGCGAAGAAATGGCTCCGGGAGATTTTGTGATTGTGGATCAGTTTATTGATCGCACCATTGCTCGCGAGAAATCATTCTTTGGCGACGGGTGCGTGGCGCATGTGAGTGTCGCCCATCCCACATGTCCGAGATTGGGGGAGGCATGTGCAACGGCGGCCACTGCTGCCGGTGTCAACGTGCACCGAGGTGGTACGTACCTGGCGATGGAAGGGCCGCAGTTTTCGACATTGGCTGAGTCCAAGATGTACCGCGAAGTTTGGGGCTGCGACGTGATTGGGATGACCAATATGCCGGAGGCCAAGCTCGCGCGTGAGGCCGAGCTTTGCTACGCGAGCGTGGCGATGATTACGGATTACGACTCGTGGCACCCCGATCATGGCGAGGTCGATGTAACGCAGATCATCGCAACATTGATGGGCAATGCAGAGAGGGCGCGAACGATGGTTGCGGGATTGCCTGCGCTTCTCGGTGCCGAGAGAGAGCTTTGTCCGCATGGCTGCGATCGCGCACTTGAGTTTGCCATTCTTACGGCCCCCGAGAAGCGGGATCCGTCATTGATTGCGAAACTGGATGCGGTGGCCGGTCGGATGCTTGGCTAGCAGCTTGCCGGTGTGTCGGCCTCCAGCTCTATAAGTTCATCCAGGTGACGGTCGCTGATCTCTCCTATCACCAGTGTTCGGCCAACCACCATGGCGGGTGTGCCGTAGATGCCGAGCGTTTGGGCAGCGTTTCGCGCGCGCGAGAGCCTGCTGTCGACCACCTGGCTTTCCATGTCGGCCACGAACTTTGCAGGATCAAGACCGATCGCAGTTGCCGTTTCAATCAGGAACTGGGGCGTCGGTCTGAACGTTGAGCCTGACATGCGTGCCTGGAACTCTGGGTAGGCTCGCTGCAGGTCGGCGGCCACGGCAGCGCGGGCGGCTGCCAGCACCTCCGGCGCATGCGCCTCGA
>CAZMRS010000303.1:0-3877 GCA_964568435.1 uncultured Boseongicola sp.
ATTGCGATATGCAGACGCCCCGACTTACCCGACCTCAGGTTCCGAAAATCGTCCTCCATCGCCTCAAGCTCCGGCAGAACTTTTTCTGCTAATTTCAACAATTTCTGCCCTGCCGCTGACAGCTTCAAAGGCTTGGAACGGCGCACGAAAAGCTCCACCCCGGCTTGATCTTCCAAACCCTTCACCTGATGACTAAGCGCCGACTGCGTGATGTTCAAAAGGTCCGCTGCACGCGCCAAACCACCGGCCTGATGGATAGCCCGGATCGTTCGAAGGTGCCGAAACTCGATGTGCATTATTGAGGCCGCCTCATTATCATCGTGAGAATTATGAATTTGTTTCACAAATACCGATATGAGACAAGTCAGCAGTCAAGGAGTATCCCCCCATGTCGGCTACAATTTCGTTCGAGTTCTTTCCGCCCCAGTCACTAGAGGCTTCTTTTCGCCTCTGGGATACGGTCAGCACCCTGTCGCACCTGAACCCAGAGTTTGTCTCCGTCACATACGGCGCGGGCGGCACCACGCGCGAACTGACGCATGAAGCGGTCGCAACACTTCATCAACACATGGGCCTTGATGTTGCGGCGCACCTTACCTGTGTTGACGCAACGCGCGAAGACACGCTCGCGATCGCCGATCAATACGCCAGTATTGGCGTGAACCGCATCGTCGCACTTCGAGGCGACCCGCCGAAGGGAACCAACGGGTTTGTCGCCCACCCTGACGGCTTCGCGGATTCGACTGAACTTGTTGCAGCGCTGGCCGACAGGGGCACTTTCGACATCACCGTCGGCGCCTACCCCGATCCGCACCCCGAGGCCGCCTACGATGGCGCGGACATCGACTGGCTCAAGCGCAAGATCGACGCTGGTGCCAACCAGGCCATCACACAGTTCTTCTTCAAGGCAGAAACCTACTTCCGCTTCCGTGATCGCTGCGCGGCCGCTGGCATCGCGGCCGAAATCGTTCCCGGCATCCTGCCCATTGAAAACTGGTCAGGCACGCGCCGGTTTGCAGAGCGGTGTGGCGCGCACGTACCTGAAGACCTCGCACAGATTTTCGAAACAGCCGAGCGCGACAACAGAACCGATCTGCTTGCAACCGCCGTGTGTACCGAGCTTTGCACCGACCTTCTCGAGAATGATGTAGAACATTTGCACTTTTACACGCTCAACAAGCCAAGCCTGACGCGCGACGTCGTCCATGCCTTGGGCCTTGCGCCTGAAACTTTACTTGAAAAGGTCGCCTAAGCTTCCAGAACGGCTGTATCCTTAAATTCGTCTGCGCGCGGTGATCGCCCCGCTGCCGTGGGATGCAAACGTTCGCTCGGGTCCTGACCTACAATGCGTTTCTTGCGTGCCCAAAAAATTTTTCCCCAATGCCGCCATGTCCCGACAGACGGTGCATCTGGATCAACCGGGAACAGCAATCGCCATCCGGTCGGCAGCGGCAGATGACACATCTCCAACCGCTCCAGCATCCAAACCAGTGAGATATTTCCAAGCGGGCGCGCTGCGTGAAACCCCGACAGATGCCCGCCAACATCGGAATGTGTGCCTCGAAACCAAACCTGCTCGATATTCCCGCCCCAATCGGGCCGCGTCTCCCATAAAACTGGCTTAAACGCCTGGCGCGTTTCGTCCAAAGCCAAAGCATGAAATCCATTCACGATCGAAGGGCCCAACCGATGATTGTGGAATGAATGCTTCACTTCCGCCCAACGCCATACAAAGGGTGCGCGAAGCCCTAGCGCTTTGACCGTATCAAACACGGCAACAGCCTCAATCGGTGAGTCTTCATGGCAATACGCCTCCCGAAACGCGCGCCGCGTTTCGATCTCGGTGTCCTGCTGATAATGCCGGTAGGCTTCCGTCACCATGCGCTCAGTCGCGTGTTCGCGCGTCAGTAGGCCAACGCGATCTAAAACGCCGGCCAGCGACCGCGCCGCGAACGCGCCGCGCGAATACCCAACAAGAAAAATAGTGTCTCCGGGACGGTACCGCGACGCCAGCCAACCATAAGCACGTCGGATTTGCCGGTTAATCCCACGCCCTTCAATCACACTGAGTGTCGCCGACCAGTCCGTCCACTGAACGCCAGCCTCATAGTAAAGGCTAAGAGGTTTCTCGCCCACCTGCTCGGAGAGGAGCTTGTAAATCAGACCAACGTTGGTTTCGCATCCGTCGTCCAACATGGACATGGTGCCGTCGAGCAAGATGACATGCGTTGCGGCCTCGCGAACAATCTGGGGCGACGACCGTTGCGTACGTCGCAAAAAGCCCATCAGGCTTTTCAGGCGCTCGCTCAACGACATCAGATTAAGTGCCTTGGCCAAGCGCAAAGAGACCGCGCTACGTTCATAAGGAAGGATTTAAGCCGCAAGATGTGGCTTTTCCATGAACAACGCTGTGAATTTTGTTGCGGAACTCCCGGACTTACCCCTGAAGACGCTCTGCCGTTATAATCTGCAAAGCGCCATAGCCGTTGAACCGCGTGACCGTGGCTGTCGAGTAGGCACCCAAACCATGCCAGACCAGCCAATCGCCCTCGTCCAGATCGCCAGGCAATGGAACAAGCCCAGGCAGTCGATCCAGTGAGTCACAGGTCGGGCCAAAAACAACGTGCTCAAAAGATGCAGCCTCACGCTCGGCAGTCGCCGACACCGTTTCGATCCGATCCGTGTTGCCAAGCACGGGCAGCTCGGCAAGGCCGCCGTAAATACCATCATTCAGGAAAACCGCGCGATCATTGCGAATAGCCTTTACCCGCGTTGCCAGACTAAACGCTTCCGCCACCATCGCGCGCCCGGGCTCGCAAACCAACTCGGGGCACTTGCCCGCAAAAACTCGAGAGGCCGTCGTCTGTATGGCCGCGAAGATCGCCTCAAGATCGGGTGCCGCACCATTGCGGTGCGCAGCATAGCCACCACCAACGTTCAGTCGACGCAGATCAACACCCGCCGCCCGACTTACCTCACCGCAAACTTCAATGTAGGTCGTCCATGCAGACGGATCCGCGCACTGTGTTCCCGGATGGAAGGTCATTGCAGGCACAAAACCGGCTGCATCCACCGCCTTCAAAAGGTCCACTGCATGCTCCGGATCAGCCCCGAACTTGGCACCAAAATCGTAAACTGCCGACTTCACCGGAAGCCGCAACCGCACTGAAACTTCAGCTGCCCGAGGGACACCAGCCCGCACAAGCTTTGCCAGCTCGCTCAGGCTATCGACAGAATAGGATGAAACCCGATGCGATACCGCCGTCGCAATCTCGGCCTCCGAGCGCACAGGATTGTTATAGTGCAGGACAGCCGACGGCATCAAAGACCGAACCCGCTCCATTTCGAACGGTGATGCGACATCAAAAGCATCAATGCCAGCCGCCATAAGATTTTCGAGCACTTCAACCGTGTCATTGGCCTTCACCGCATATGTCACCAAACCTGGGAACCCCGCCATGAACCGCCGCGCAGTGTCCTGAAGCACACTGGGGGCAAAATACAAAACCGGGTGATCGGGAGTATGCGCTAACAGATGCGTTCTTGGGTTCGTGACAAGCGCGGAAACCAGTGACATTGACGACCTTTCCAAAAGCCAAATGCTCTATTGTCCCAAAACACTACGGTCTCAGAACTTCGATTTATATTGTACATTTGTCAAAATCGCCGATAAAATCATACAAATTGCCGAGGAAGAGATACAAATGGACGAAATAGACGAAGATCTCATCGCGCTCTTGTCCGAGAACGCCCGTATGCCGGTTGCAAGTCTCGCCAAGCACTTGAACCTCGCGCGTTCTACTGTGCAGGCCCGCCTCGACCGTCTTGAACACACCGGCGTCATCAAAGGCTATACCGTCCGATTGGGCGACAAAAT
>CAZMRS010000304.1:0-1551 GCA_964568435.1 uncultured Boseongicola sp.
AATAACACGCGCTACGGCTTGGCGGCGACCGTATGGACCGAGAACGTCAACCTCGCGCTCGACATCGCGCCCAAGCTGGTGTCCGGTGTAGTCTGGGTAAACGCGACCAACCTCTTCGACGCGGCAGCAGGTTTCGGCGGCGTACGCGAAAGCGGCTTTGGTCGCGAAGGTGGATGGGAAGGACTGCTCGCCTACACAAAGGAGAGCACCAAGCCAGCCAAACTCGCAGCTGTCCCGGCCAATGCCGCGCCAGAAAAAGCCGACGCAAGCGATCTTGATCGAACGGCTAAGCTTTATGTTGGCGGCAAGCAAGCGCGACCCGATGGGGGATATTCCAAAGCCGTATGGTCAACCAAGGGCAAGCTATTGGGGCATGCAGGTCTCTCCAACCGCAAGGATCTTCGAAACGCAGTTGAGGCGATGAATGGCGCGGCGTCTTGGAGCAAAACTACTGGTCATCTCCGCGCGCAGATCCTGTATTATCTTGGCGAGAACCTATCGGCCCGAAAGGATGAATTCTCCAAACGCATCAATGATTTGACCGGAAAGCGCAGTGGCGCCCAAGAGGTTGAGACCGCGATTGACCGGCTTTTCACTTGGGCGGCTTGGGCGGACAAATACGATGGCGCGGCAAAAGGGGTTCCGCTGCGCGGGATCGCACTGGCGATGAACGAACCGGTTGGCAAGATCGCAGCCTTCGCTTCAGACGATGCGCCCCTACTCGGGTTAGTGTCGATTGCAGCGCCGGCGCTGGCCATGGGCAACCGGATCACAGTGATCGCGAGCGAGCCCTACCCACTGGCCGCAACAGACTTCTACCAAGTGCTGGACACGTCTGACGTGCCAGGCGGTGTTCTGAACATCCTAACGGGAAGCCACGACGAACTGGCCGCACACGTCGCAGGACACATGGACATTGATGCTGTCTGGTCCTTTTCGGGACAGGAACTATCGGCGACCATCGAGCGAGAAGCTGCGCATAACTTAAAGCGGACCTGGGTCAACAATGGTGCGGGCATGGACTGGTCGAAAGATCATGCAAAGGCGTTTTTGGCCGCCTCGACAGAAGTGAAAACCATCTGGGTGCCTTACGGCGAATGAAAACGCCCCCGGGGTGACCCGAGGGCGCGAGCAAACTATTGGAAGGGTTAGTTCAACTCTTTGGCTTCGACAGCTTTGGCCTCAAAGGTCTCGCCCGACGCGATCTCGATCCGACGCGGGCGGAGCGCTTCTGGCACTTCACGGACCAGATCAATGTGAAGCATACCGTCAACGTGGCTTGCGCCCGTTACACGCACGTGGTCGGCGAGAGCAAAACGACGCTCGAACGCGCGTGTGGCGATACCGCGATGGAGGTAGGTGCGCTCGGCGTCGTCTTTGGCTTTCTTAGCAGTGACGAAAAGGGCGTTCTCGCGAACTTCGACGTTCAGGTCAGCATCTGCAAAACCGGCCACGGCAATAGAAATACGCCAGCCGTCGTCCGAGGTTTTTTCAATGTTGTAAGGTGGGTAGGACGGGACGTTCGACGTATCTGTCAAAACGCGGTCCATA
>CAZMRS010000304.1:1561-3877 GCA_964568435.1 uncultured Boseongicola sp.
TCGAACCCGACGGTTGCACGGTACCGTGGTGCAAGATCACACGTACGCATGAGGGATCCCCCTCTTTGAGCGATTCCGTTTTGGTATGCCTCCCCATTCGGGCGAGGCGGAAAAGTCTTACGAAGCCATCATTGGCCTTCGCAAATTGTTAGGTAGGAAGCCGGATAACTGCCTTCAAGACCCGTCCAACGCGTCGATCAAATCGAGTAAGGGAGGTAGGCGACGTGCGACGTTGGCGGCAAACCCGACCGGCTGCTCACCAACTTTGAACCGACTTGAAAGAACAGCCACAAGTTCAAGCCCTGTATCGGTTTTTCGTACCAATGGCGCACCGCTTTCCCCACCTCTGACATCGCAGGCAAATGTTACCAGGTTAGGCTCACCGCCGATCACCCGGCAAGATCTCTGGCGTGGTGGCGCAGGCCTGTTGGCGCGCCAGCTAATCAAAAAGAGGGTTTCCCCAACTTCGGCTTCGTCTGCGGGGGCAAGAGGCGTCGCGACATCCGCGGGCACGGGACTGCGCAGCTGAAAAAGGGCAATATCGAATCTTAGTTTCCGCCTGGAAGCCGCGCTTGTCAGTTTATAGAGAGGGTGTTCGACAGATCTTGAGACAACATAGGTTCGTGCGCCCGCCTGCCCTCCCGGACGAAACACAACCTCGGTCTCAGTATCGCCTTCAATGTTGCGCAGCGCTCCGATGCAATGTGCCGCAGTCAGAACCAGGTCGGGGGCAATGAGGCTGCCCGAACACGTTTGTCCTGAACGCGGGTTTTCAAGACGACCAGCCGCCGACACGTCCGCTTGCGCGGACTCCATGAGGTAGAAAGTGAATAAGACGCACGCAAATAACCGTTTGAACATGCTTGTATGCTGTCGGGAAGGAGTTGCGCGGTCAACACCGTCAAGGCCGAACGAACTTCGCTCCACCTTCGCCGCCCGACAGGGCAAGCCCCGCGTTCCCACCAACAGACAAGCGTCTTGGTTCAATGTTGCCTGTGTTGAAAGTCCCGTCCGAACCGGCGAGTAGCCCGAGAAGCTCGTCGAGTGGCTTTTCCAGATTGGTGCCAAGAGCAACCTTACGCCCTTGCACTGTGGCCTTGGCCGAGACCACCGACACAATCTGTGGCTCACCGTCGACATCGACAAAAATAGGTGCGCCGCTGGACCCGAAGTCGACCTCGCAAGACAGGATCAGCGCGCCTTTGCGACGGGCGAGCACATGGCATACTTCCTGAAGCGACAGGGTGTCCTGTCTGTCATGCGCATAGGATACGACGCCGACCGAGGCCCCTTTTCTGGGGCGCGACCCGGTCTTGAAGGGCTGGATGTGGGCAAGACGAATCTCGCTTTCCAGTTCCAGCAAAGCCAAGTCGTTCGACACGCTCAAAGTTCCTTCCGGACCACCGTAGACATACTGAGGGTGCACCACTGCGCGCCGCACTTTTCGCGTTGCAGATGCGCTGCCGTTTCTCCAGCCCGCCAGGAAGGTCACCGTTCTGGGATCAATGTCCTTACCTGTTCGCTGGTCGATCAGGCAATGCGCGGCCGTAAGAACGTGCCGAGGTGAAATAAGGGCCCCAGTGCACATGCCACTGTAGCCGATATTCAGTCGCCCAACACCTTCCCAACCACGCGCCTCATATGAGGTCATAAGCGCAGTTGGACCGCTCGCCTCACGCGATTCTGACGCTTGAGAAGCAAGCGGAAAAGCGCAAAACGCTGCAAAAATAAGGGCTTTCAAGCCAAAACGCATTCTCGTCTCCTCCGACTATCATCTGCGTAGTTGGAGGATTGGACAAGATTATGACGCAGATTTGTTATCTGAGGTTCGGGATCTCGGATACGGCACTGCCGGGATTGGCCAACGCACGGGGCTTTGGCCCGCCTGTTGCCCAGTCCAATAGCTCAACTGTGTGAAGGATGGGCGTTTCGGTCCCTGATCCGATTTGCATCATGCAACCGATGTTACCCGCAGCAATAACGTCGGGCGTTTTCTCCTCAAGCGTCTTTACTTTGCGGGCCTTCAACTCCTGTGAAATTTCCGGCTGCATGAGGTTGTAAGTGCCAGCGGAACCGCAGCAAAGATGGCTATCACGCGGCTCGACAACCTCGTAACCGACGCGCTTCAACAGGTCTTTCGGGAATGTCTTGATCTGTTGACCATGCTGCAGCGAACACGCGGCATGATACGCAACCCGCATCTCGGGGGCGACATCTTCGGGCAAGTCGAGCTTCATCAGGACTTCAGACACATCCATCGCGAGTTCGGACACTCGCGCCGCGTCTGCGGCAAGTGCATCGTTGCGGAACATATGA
>CAZMRS010000305.1:0-3870 GCA_964568435.1 uncultured Boseongicola sp.
CGAAAGAGATACGGCCTGGCGCTGTTGCATAGACAGGCGTTCCATGGGGGGCCGCAAAATCGACCCCGGTATGCATGCGCACGTCGCCAAACACTGGGTGTCTGCGATTTCCGTAAACCGAACTCAGCCGTGCGCCCTTCACAGGCTGCGCAAAGACACGCAGCAGTTCTCCGTCGACAAAGATCGTGGCGTTTCCAGTGTTGTCCTCCGGCCAGACAATCTCAAAAAGCACGTCATTGACCTTCAGCGCAGCGAAGGAGAGGTGAGGCTGCCTGATCACTCGATCACCAAGCTTGGCCTCGCGCCACATTAGCTGAAGTCGTTCGCCGCCCTGCAGATCGCGTCGAAAATCCACGGTGCCGCCCAGCATCTCTGCGAGATCTACGGCAAACCGAGCAGGAACGTCAGCGGATGCAAGCGTGGCAAAGATTGAGGCCCCTACGGTCGTGTTCGCCGCACGCAGAACCAAATCAGGCTCAGGAACGATCTTCCGCGTGGCTACCTCGTCGGCAAACACAGCTTCGATTTGAACACCCGCGTCGACAGACAAAACCACACGGTTAAGAGTTCCCGAAAGAGAAGTTTCGACCTCTATGCTATACCCAGGTTTGAGCTTGCGTAGATCATATTCTGCCGCCAGCGCCAACGCCACTTCGGCACGGTCAGGCGCCGTAAGGCCCGCCGCAGACAGCAAGGCATCCAGCGTTTCACCCGCGGACAAGGCACCTGACCAGGTCTCAACAGGCGGTGACATCTCCTGCAAAGCGACATTCAAGACTGGAGGCACTGGCGATTCAAGCGACCATACGGGTGTTTCCGATTCAGTGTTCGCACCCGCGACGTCTGCGAGCGATTGGTTTGGCTCTTCCGGTTGACGCAGGAGTGCAGGTTGCCAATCAGACACCTCTGTGAGTGCTTCCGGGACCGGAGCCGTTCGCCAAGTGGACTGGAAGCTCAGCACCAATCCAAGAATAAGGCTGGATCCGACGACGCCGATAAGTGGGTATCTCAGTTTCATGATGTTTCTTCTTCGGCTCTTGCTAGGACGCGGCGAATCTTCGGAACCGCGAATTCCCTTTGCTCATGGTAATCGATGGTGCCTGCAAATAGTCCCTCGGCATCGAACAGAAAGACGCTTGCCGTGTGGTTCATAGTGTAGCCGCCACCCTCAGTGGCGACTTTTTCGTAGCGTGCGCGGAAATCCTCCGCTGCCTGTCTCGTCTCATCTGTTGTTCCGCTCCAGCCTTGAATAGCTGGATGAAAATAGCTGACATATTCGGCCATGACCTCAACAGTGTCCCTCTCCGGATCCACCGTAATGAACACGACATCCATCTCTGCAACATCCTCACCCAGATCGTCCAGCCAACCGGAGATATCCGACAGCGTGGTGGGGCACACATCCGGGCAATAGGTAAAGCCGAAGAACACCATGGACGGATTGTTCAGAAGCGACGCAGGACTCACGGTCGCGCCGTCCTGATCGGTCATCTGAAAATCCATCTGGGCCAATGGCAATGGTCGCATTCCCACAGGCTCGGGTGCGCCGGGACCATCCACCTGCCACCATCCGACGAACAAAACCAGTCCGAACGCGCTGCCTCCTGCGGCACCATAAGTGAGGAGGGAT
The DNA here is from genome assembly GCA_964568435.1 of uncultured Boseongicola sp. Lineage (GTDB taxonomy): Bacteria > Pseudomonadota > Alphaproteobacteria > Rhodobacterales > Rhodobacteraceae > Boseongicola. Next base: position 1,631 of record CAZMRS010000305.1, read on the forward strand.
CTGAGGGTCATCAGCCATCTGGCCCACGTGCGGCGATGCTGAGAATTGGCACATCGACAGTGACCATGCCGCCATCAGAAAACGTCAGAGTCAGAGGAAAAGTCTCACCTTTGACCATTTTGGTCTGCAACTGCATCAACATGGCATGCAGCCCCCCTGGCTCCAGGGCCACGCTTTCACCGGGCGGGATCGTGATTTCACCGGCCGGAGCCATGGAACTGACGCCATTCGCATCAGTCTTGGTTTCATGGATATCCGGCATCAAGGCGATAGGCGTTTCCAAACCCAGCAATGTCACGGGATCAATACCCGTATTCCGAAGGGTCATGTAAGCCGCTCCCGGACGGTTCGTGCCGATAGACGCGCGCGCCCATGCGTCTTCGACGACGATGTCTTCGGAGCCTGCAACGGATGCCGTCGGCATTCCGCCGAGCAGGCTTAATGCAAAGATGGCAGCATTGGATGATCTCACGGGCGTGTTCCTTAGTTGGATTTCTCGGTCATGACCCTGTCGCTGCGACTTCAGCCTCGACGAGCGCACGAAGTTCGTCAGCGCCAAACGGGTCAAGCGGTTTACCATTCACAAAGAAGGTGGGTGTCTGGCGCACGCCCATTGTCTCAACGTCCGCGCGATCCTGGTTTAAAATCGCCAGAGTCTGCGGCGCTTTCATCTGGTTCTGCGCCGCTTCGACGTCTAGCCCGGCTTGTTTCGCAATGCCCAGTATTAGACCGGGGGCCGGTGCGCCGTGTGATGCCCAACGAGGCTGGAACTCGAGGATGGCTTCTTTGACCGGAATGTAGACATCCTGCATACGCGCTGCTTCCATCACCCTGATCGCCTCTTCCGAAGCTGCGCCATGAAACGGGGTATATCGAAGAACAACCCGGACCTGGCCGTCATGCTCCGCCAGGATGTCCTTGATCACCGGGTAGAATGCGCGGCAGGCTTCGCAGGCTGGATCGAAAAACTCGACGATTGTGACAGGCGCGTCCTCTGGACCCAAAATCGGTGAATAGGGGCGCATCAGAGCCTCCGCGATTTCAGGTTCGACGGGATCGGTTTCTGCGACAGGGGCCGGACGGGTTTCGAACCAAACGGCTGCGGCGAAGATCACCAATCCGAGGCTGAGGACAGAGAGAACCAGTGATTTGTTATTCATTTTTGGGTTCCTTGAGGGAGAGGATTGAAAGGGTCGCGATCAGCAGAAAGGCGATTAGCGCCAGCAGGGGGATCGGAAGGCCGAAAATGACCTGGTTGTCGTCTGTGCATGACGGGCCGGTCGCCGTGCAGGGTTGAATCCGTTCCGGCAGAATCCCGATGTATAGCCCAAGGTGCCAGAGCGCGATTGCCGCCCCACCAAGTGCAAGCACAATCCCGTAACGGCCGACCCGATCATCCTGCCACCAGATGCCAAGGCCGAGGACGACAGCCAAAGGGAACATGAAGGCACGCTGAAACCAACACAGATTGCAGGGCGCCTGGCCCAGAATTTCTCCAATGTACAGCACGGCAAGTGAGCTTACCAAAGCAACGATCCAAGCTCCGACCAGAGCCGTCTCTTTCGACATCGTGCGACTCATATCGACATCCTTGCCTTCAGATCGGAAAGGATCTCCTCCGCAGGTGTGCCGTACGTCCAAGCCCCAACATATCCACCATCGGGATTGAATAAGAACAATTGGGAGGAGTGTCCCATGGTGTACCCATTGGGGGAGGCCGCCTCCTCTATCTTTTCATAATAGATTCGGAATGTCTCAGAAGTCTTCTTGATCTGATCGGGAGTTCCTGTAAGCCCAATAAGGTTGGCATTAAAAACTGGCACGAACTCTGCCAACTGTTGCGGTGTGTCCCGTTCCGGATCAATCGAGACAAAGAGTGGCTGAACCTCGGTCGCCTCTGAGCCGAGTGCATCCATGACAGCAGAAACCTCTGCCAAAGTTGTAGGACATACATCAGGGCAATTGGCAAAGCCGAAAAAAACGAGCATCCAGCGCCCGGCAAAGTCGTCTTGGGTGCGAACCACACCTTGGTGATCGGTCAGTTCAAAAACTGCCTGAAACGCCGGATTATCAGCTTCTTCTTTCGCTTTGAAAGAAAACTGAAGCCACAAGAATCCAATTATCGCGAGCGCGGTGAGCCCCCAAAGCACTTTTTGTATTGCAGATAATCTCATTGGAAACACTGCGCCCGAATCCGCCCACTTTTTGAGCCTTCTAAATGTTCTAGTAGCTAGAGGTTC
>CAZMRS010000306.1:0-3869 GCA_964568435.1 uncultured Boseongicola sp.
GCAATTCCGACGCACCAAATCTGCGAGGCCAATTGCATAAAAGCCGGCGACAACAGTACGGTTTTCGTGAATCGGTTCAAGGGCCGCGGCGGGCGCAGATATGCCAACGAAAAGAGTCATGCCGGCCAAGATACTTTTGATAAATGTCACGTGTTACCTGCTCTTCTTTTCCAAGCAATTCCGGGTCCCGCTCCCCGGTTGCTCAACCAAATATATGCACGCGTACAAAAAAAGTTGAGACGATCCTCACGAAGTGAAACGTACTACACGTTTTTCAGCGCATTCCCGCCGGAAAATGCGAAAAGCAACTGACAAGCAACTGATACAAAAAGTAATAATTTGGGCCTTAAGCGAAGGCACCTACGTGATCGGTGTTACGAACTGTTAAAACTTGCTGCCACTGACGAGGCGATAAGCAAGTGTCGAAACAGTCACGAACAAAAGAGCTACCATCGCGCCCGATGCATAGGGGAAGACCACACTGTGCATCCAAAACGCGGCATCGCTGGCAAACATATCCCACGCAACGCGCAGGCCATTACCCAGAAAGACCATTCCCGTCAAAATGAACGCAATAGATTGCCAAAACGGTTTCACCGAAGATCGCGTGACCAGAAAAAGGCAGGCGGTCGCCATGCCAATCTGCAAAAACGCAAATGCTGTATACATACTACAGTCCTGCCTCAACCCCGAAGCTTTTAAGGTTCAAACCACGGTCCCGCGTGGTTCAAACACACTTCTCCAACGCCCTACCTAGAGCAATTCGCAGTGTTTTCACACAAAAATATGCGGATTGAATGGCAAGTTTACGTTAGGTGATGCACTTATTCAGCCGCCACGGCGGATGAACGGCCCGATTTCTGAGCTTTGATGCGATCTTCGATCTCGTCACGGAAGTGCCGGATCAGACCTTGAATAGGCCACGCGGCTGCGTCTCCCAGCGCACAAATCGTATGGCCTTCGACTTGCTTGGTGACGTCCAGCAGCATGTCGATCTCTTCAACCTCGGCCTCGCCTTTCACCAGACGGTCCATGACGCGCATCATCCATCCGGTGCCTTCGCGGCACGGCGTACACTGACCACAGCTTTCGTGCTTGTAGAACTTTGACAGACGCCAAATTGCTTTGATGATGTCGGTCGATTGATCCATCACGATGACAGCCGCCGTGCCCAGACCCGAGCGTTGTTCGCGCAACCAGTCAAAATCCATGATGGCTTCTTCTTTCATGATCTTGCCTGGAAGACATGGCACTGACGAGCCACCGGGGATCACCGCCTTCAAGTTGCTCCAACCGCCGCGAATGCCGCCGCAGTGTCGCTCGATCAATTCCTCAAACGAAATCGACATTGCTTCTTCGACGACGCAGGGGGTGTTCACGTGGCCAGAGACCGCGAACAGCTTGGTGCCGGAGTTGTTTGGGCGGCCAAATCCCGCGAACCACTCTGGCCCACGACGCAAGATCGTTGGAACAACAGCAATTGATTCAACGTTGTTCACAGTCGTCGGACAGCCATAAAGCCCTGCGCCCGCAGGGAACGGCGGCTTCATGCGCGGCATACCTTTGCGGCCTTCGAGGCTTTCCAAAAGCGCGGTTTCCTCGCCGCAAATGTAGGCACCGGCGCCATGATGGAGATAGATGTCAAAATCCCAACCAGACCCGGCTGCGTTCGCGCCAACAAGCCCCGCGTCGTAAGCTTCATCGATGGCAGCCTGCAACGCTTCTTTCTCGCGGATGTATTCACCGCGGATGTAAATATAACAGGCGTGCGCGCCCATCGCGAAAGACGCAATCAGACACCCTTCAATCAGCGTGTGCGGATCGTGGCGCATGATCTCACGGTCTTTACAGGTGCCCGGTTCGGATTCGTCGGCGTTCACAACCAGATACGCTGGACGTCCGTCGCTTTCCTTCGGCATAAAGGACCATTTCAAACCAGTCGGGAAACCAGCGCCTCCGCGTCCTCGCAAACCAGATGCTTTCATCTGGTCTATAATCCAGTCGCGGCCTTTCTGGATGATGCCAGCGGTCCCATCCCAATGGCCCCGTGCCTGCGCACCTTTAAGGGTGCGGTCGTGCATTCCGTACAAGTTTGTAAAGATGCGATCTTTATCTTCGAGCATGCCTGTCCTCGTGAGCCAGTCAGGAGTCACGCTCCTGACGCATCAATTCGTCAACGCCGTTTACGCCAGATTTGCCAGGTTACTACAAGAGCCCAAATGAACCCAGCCATGGCAAAAAAATCGATTAGAAGCATGTAGCGGGTTTCAATGCCGCTTTGACCATCGACATATTGCGCCAGCATCCACAACAACATGGTCCCGGCGATTACGAGAGACACTATACGGCCTTGACGTGACAAGGACTTCTGTAAATCAGGATCGTCGCTCATCCATTCCACTTCTACAAAGGCACTTTATCGTGCCACACACCACGCGGGCCACCGCGCGATCAGGGTTCCCATTGGCGGGGCGGTTGGCCGCCCTCGCCGTTAGCTTATCGCAAGTATTTGCGAATTAGTAGACATCTCCGTCTTCAACACGTTTGGAGAACTCGGTTTCTCCGCCACCCGCCAGGACCTTGGCCTGTTCGACCCATCCATCACGGCTCACACGCCCCTTAAATCCTTCGAGGTTCTCATCAACCCAGGCGACATCGGAGTCCGACCAACCAGCTATTTGATCGAAATGCCAATAGCCCAACGTGTTCAACTGTTGTTCAAGTTTCGGTCCTACACCCTTGATTTGCTTGAGATCATCAGCCGCGCCGTCGCGTGGCGCATCCATACCCATGGGTTTGTCACCCGACGAAGCCGCAGGCACAGGTTCCGCTTCAGCGACCGATTCAGGCTCTGCCTCTGCAACAGGTTCTGACGCAGCTTCCGGCTCCGGGGCGGGTGCTGTGACCGGTGCTGCAGAAGGTGCAGCGACGGGTGCAGGACCTTCAGGTGACGAAGCGAAACCGCGATACAAGACAATTGCCGCCACTAACGCGACGATGGCTGCAAGGAAACCTGCGGCAGATACTGACAAGTCGCCAAGAACCAACATCGCAACAAAGGCGACAAGAAAGATACCTGCTGCAATAGCACCAACGATGGCGAGGGAACCCTGGGTATGTCGTGACATATTAGTCTCCAAATCTTCTGACTAGACTTGGATATAGCAGGATTTGCATTCAGGCAAAGTTTCTAGTGTTAGCTCTCGTCCGCCAAAGCTTTGGCTTGTGCAACCCATTGGTCCCGGCTGACACGCCCTTTGAAGCCTTCAAGATTCTCGTCGACCCACGCGATTTCAGCCTCGGACCAACCCGCAATCTGGTCAAAGTGGAAAAATCCAAGCGAATGCAGCAATTTTTCCAGCTTCGGCCCGACGCCTTTGATCCGCTTCAGATCGTCAGCCTGTCCGCCGCGTGCCTCGCTCAAGCCGGTTGGCTTCGTGCCTTCGGCAGCAGGAGGAGATGCTGGAACAGGCGCTTCTGCAACCGGAGCGGCCGGAGTCATTACTTGCGGTGTTGAACCTTTAATCCACGGCGTCACAAGCGGCACTTCCGTACCGTCAATCCGCTTGATCGTATCACCAATATCAACAGCAGCCTGCGCGCTCGCATTGTACTGTCTCTTGCCGCTTTCGAATTCCTTCAGAGATGTCAGCCCCTCGATCGGCTCGGCGGCATATCGGCCATTCTGTGGCCCTGGCACAGGCACTTTGCCTGCAGCCATCTCGTCGATGATCTCGCCCAACCGCTCGGCCGTCAGGTCTTCGTAGTAGTCTTTGCCAATCTGCGCCATCGGAGCGTTCGCACAGGCCCCAAGGCATTCAACCTCTTCCCACGAAAACTTGCCATCGGGCGAAATCTCATGCGCATGT
>CAZMRS010000307.1:0-3865 GCA_964568435.1 uncultured Boseongicola sp.
GAAAGAAGGGAAGGGCGAAAACGGAGAAGTCCTCGGCAAATTCATGGCGACCGGTATGCGTCCCAAGTGTGCCGAACAGCTTCTCGCTGCTGGTGTCGATCTAGGCCAGACGAACTTCCTGTCGCGGGGTGTATAAATCATGGAACTTATTAGAGAATTTATCGCCCAGGTTGACGCACAGTTTGTCGTTTACCTTGGTGCACTGATCGGCGGTCTTCTTGTTCTCGAGGGCCTGCGCCAACTATTCTCTCGGCGCGCAGGTGCTGAAGAAGCCAAAAGTAAACGTATGCAGCTCATCGCCAAGGGGGCGACAACCGAGCAAATCCTGAAAGTTCTGAAGCCAACCGAGAAGCGCAGCTTTGTAGAGCGCTTACCGTTTGTTGGTGACCTTCCGACGGTGCTCCGTCAGGCTGGAGTTACGATGGCTCCCGGAGCGTTCTTGGCAACTTGTTTCGTTGCAGCAGTCATCATTGCAGTAATTGCGTTTCAGTTCATGGGCCCTTTAAACGCTGTCGTTCTTGGATTCATTGTCGGCATTTTCCTGCCGATCCTGCAGGTACGCCTGAAACGAAACGAGCGTCTGAGCAAGTTGGTGCAGCAAATGCCGGATGCCCTGGATCTCATGGCGCGTGGGCTGTTGGTTGGACACCCGTTGAACACGTCTTTGACGTCTGTGGCCAATGAGATGCCAGACCCAATTGGTTCTGAGTTTGGCATCGTGGTGGATCAGGTTTCATTTGGCGATGAACTCACAGAGGCATTCCGTGATTTCGCGGACCGCATTGACCAAGAAGACGTTCACTATCTTTCGACCGCCATCGCAATCCAACATGGTACTGGCGGAGACTTGGCCCGCGTGCTGAAAGTGCTTTCACGCACGATCCGCGATCGATTGACGATGCGCCGCAGGATTAAGGCTTTGTCCGCGGAAGGCCGACTGACCGCATCATTTTTGAGCTTTATCCCCGTGCTGATATTCGTTGTGATGCAGATCCTCACACCTAGCTACTATGGTTCGATAGCGAGTGAACCCGAGGCAGTGCCCTTGGGTATCGCAATCGTCACGTTAGTGATCCTCAATGCGCTTGCACTGCGTAAGCTTGTTAACTTCCGGTTCTGAGGAGGACAGTTATGTTTGAGCAAATTACAGCCTTCTTCGGAAATGTCGGCTCCTCCGGTGGCCTCATTATCATGGGGATCTTCGTAGGTACGGTCATGGTGGTCTACGGCTTCTTTGGCGGGCTGGTATCCGCGGACCCGGTGGGCCGTCGCTACCACGCAGGTCGCCCTGTAAAGCGTCGTTCGAATTTTGACGCTGGATTGCTGAACAACGCAGACGTTGACCCTAAAGGCTTGATGAAAGCCTTGATGCCGCAGAGTCGGGAAAAACGGACCCAGGTTCGTAGGCAGCTCATGAATGCGGGTATTGTTGGTCAGAACGCGGTGGCAAAGTATTATTCGCTCCGCATCTTTCTGGCGATCATCTTACCCGGCATTTACTTGGGACTTCTGGTCCTTCGCCAGAGTACCTTTGTGCCTTTGCCGGAGTTTATCACCGGGTTTATTGACGGCCAAAGCCAACTGATGACCTATTATGTTTTGACTGGTCTTGTCGTCATCGGATTCTTTGGACCTGCGCTTTGGCTTCGTTCGAAAGTTGACGAGCGTCAACTGGAGATCTCTGAGAGCTTTCCGAATGCGCTGGACCTTATGCAGGTGTCCGTCGAGTCTGGACTTGGCTTTGATGCTGCCATGACGCGCGTGTCTAATGAGATGGAGATGTCGGCACCGGCAATAAGTCAAGAATTTCGACTTGTTCAACTGGAAGTCTCAGCAGGTGGTGATCGTGAAAAGGCTTTGATGGATATGGCGAAGCGCACGAATGTGGACGAGGTGGCTTCGTTCGCGAGCGTCATCCTTCAGTCTATCCAGTTTGGCACAAGTGTCTCAGATGCTTTAACGACTTACGCAAGCGAGATGCGTATTGCACGTGAGTTGAAGGCTCAGGAAATGGCGAACAAGATGCCTGTGAAGATGTCGGGTGTCATGGCCACTCTCATGCTTCCGGCGCTGTTCCTCTTGATTCTTGGCCCGATTGCAATTCGCTGGATGAATACTTTTTCATAGTGCTCGCAGCCAATCGAAGTTTGACTGTATACAAGAGTATAGACAATGCCGCTCGTGGAGCGGCATTGTTTTTCTTTGGTTAATAATAGCACACTCAATAGGCGAAAAATTCATCCATTTGGCCGTCGGCTTGACAATTTGTGTCAATAAGAGTGCTTTAGATTAGGCCAAAAAGAGCTTTTAGACATAAATGGCGGTTCCACAGGCACTGGGCGGTGCGCAGTAAATATTTATTGCTGCGTTGTGTGAGTTATTTGGAGTGAAGTGTTTGCCCATGGCGAATTCGACAATTGATCACGGGAATTTCCTTGGCCAAGATCTACGCATCTTGGACGGAATAGCGAGTTGGTGTGGGGCTCTGCACGGCTCCATGTCTCTCTCTGACGCGGTTGAAGCAGTATCCAAAGGAATTTTAGCGGATATTGCAGTTCTGTCACGGGATCCGCGTTCCGAAGGGAAAGCGCGCGTTGTGGCTTTCTTTGACGCACATCGAAGCGACCGCGATCTCGACTCTCTTAGACGCGCTTACGCACAAGATGTTTTGGGCGTCTATTACACGCAGATGCAAAAAGGGACGTCATGGTTCCTAAGTGATCATCAAGACGATCCGACCTTTGAGCGCAGCAGCGCGCTGGCTTCTTGGCAGCTGTCGCGGGGCGTGGTTGACATTGTCGTCGTAAGTCTAGAAGCGTCTGGCCTCCAAAACGACTTCATTGAGTTCCATTTTTCCAAGGTATTGAACCGTTCGGAAAAAGAACAAATTGAAGCCATGCTGCCGACGTTGGTCAGAGCCTGGGCGGGACGCAAAGCCGGGTTGGTCACGCAGGCTCATATCGACGAACGTATTCTTGCCGCTCGTGTAAATGCCAAGGCGAACCGCATTAAACCGGACGCTGCTATTCTCGGGATTTCAAACCCCGCTCGATTGAGCCGCGCTGAATTTCGCGTTTGTTTGCTTCTGAGCAGGGGCCTGTCCATCAAGGGCGCAATGGACGAGCTAGGCGTCTCGGAAGCCACAATTCGTAGCCATTTGCGATCCATATACTCGAAGACCCACACCTCAGGATTGGCGGAACTTGTGTATCGACTTTTGTCGAACGGTACAGACGACCAAAACTCTGGGTTCGCTCAACTCTAATCTCTTTTGGCACACGTCTCGCCTACTGCTCTATGCTCGCGTCGGGTTTCTGTTGGCGCGCTTGACGGCGTGTCGCGGTTCGATATCGCTCCTTTGATAGCATTAATTGCGGCAAAGGAGACTGACTATGAGAACGAAACGCACGGATGAATTTTGAGCTGACGCGATGCGGTTCGCGCTTGCGATTGGACTGACACGCAAGCAGGTTGCTTCGGACTTGGGTGTCGGCCTTTCGATGCTGCCAAGTGGTTATCAGCACTTCGAGACACAAACGTTGTGCCAGACAATGACCTGGACCTTGTCCGCGATAATAAATGGCTTCGAGGAGAGATCCCAGTGAAGGCAACAAGGTTCTTCGCGGGCCAAAAGCCATGAGGTTCAGGTTCATTGAAGCGCACCGCGATACCTTTTGTGTCTATCGGATGAGAGACGTTTCGGTTGTCAGCGCTCGGGGACTGCGCGACCATACGCAGTGCTTGCCTCGCGTTCCATATGCATAACCTAGAACGTAAAACTGACCCCTTGGGAAATCAAACGAGTAGCCCGCTTATTGGTGAAATGAGTGCGTTCGGTCTTGGTCGCGCATTTGCCCGGGGGGCG
>CAZMRS010000308.1:0-3860 GCA_964568435.1 uncultured Boseongicola sp.
CGATGCGGCGAACCTCATGCTTGAAATTAAGTCCGACCCGGACTTCGCGCACGATCCGGCATATCGCGAAGCGCTTGTGAGCCGAGTTGTAGCTGAAGTCCGCGCGGCTGGAATGCAGGAACGCACCTTGCTTCACAGTTTCGATTGGAATTTGCTTGCCGAATGCCAAGATCAAGCACCCGATTTCCCGACCTCGTTTCTCACTCAACTACCCGACAACGATGACGAAGTGGGCGAAGACTCATCCAAGTCCATCTCCCCAGACTTTTCCGGTCGCGAACATCAAATTCCCTCGTTAGTCGCCAAAGCCGGCGGATCGCTATGGTGCCCTCATGTAAATGATGTGACTGCCGAGACCGTCGCCGACGCGCACAATCTGGGTCTTGTGGTGGCGGTTTGGACGGTGAACGAACCAGAAGACATCGACCGAATGATCGACTTTGACGTTGACGCGATTGTTTCGGACTATCCTGGCCGCGTTCAAGGCCGCTTGGAAGTTCGCGGGCATTCTTGGACTTAGCTCCTCATAGAGAGAACAGGCTGGCTAATTCCCGAGCCGTGGCATGCATCCAGCAGCGTCCCCGCATGTGTGCGCGCTTTTTATGAAAGACCGCTTTGGGCTCAATGCGGTCTTTGGCTGCAATAGAAACCAATGTCTGGTGCGCTTAAACATATTTCATTCCGCGGCTAACCCGCGGATATTCCACGGGCAGTTCACGGCTCATTTTACAAATTTTCGCAATGGATTCAGCGTGATTCAAAGGATTGTAAATCCGTGTACACCGGTTCGATTCCGGTACTCGCCTCCAATAAAATCGATGGTTACCGGATCATTGAGAGCCGCCCGAAGCTCCGCCTAAACATTCTGGTCTTGTTCCGTTGTTCGCAACATCACTTTCTGAACGCTTCCGCCCCACCGCCAGCTCGTTTTTGATGCGATGTTTTTCAAGAATGCTGAGGCGGAATGATTTTCTGAGAGTGAACGCAGACAGGCGCGCGCGCAACTGCGATGTAGCAATGACATTTTGCCGAACGAATTTGAGACCAAATTCCAACTGACCGTCGCGCCAAACGCGCACCAAGCTGGCGCAAACTTTTGGCAGCACTCGGATTATGGTACGATGCTATGATCCATGGACCATCAGGACCAAAAAAAAGGAACATGAGCGCTTGGCAGAATGCCCTGCTCTTTTTTTGGGCGGCCGTTTGTTTGGCAGGCACGATCTTTTTTGTCGATTGGGTTGCGGGCGAATTCCAGATAACGAATTCCACTTTGTTGGACCTGATGTCCGTGTTTATCGGATTGCCAACATTAGCCGCTGGCATAGTGGTGCTTGTTAAGATCGGTTGTCTTCCAAGGCATCTGCTTGGGCCCTACGAAGGCTAGCAATCGGATTGGGAAAACTTTTGGACCCACTTTCAAACTTGGTCAGTCGTTCGAAGAGCAGCCGCTAGCTTTCTTTTTTGCTCAAACGCTTCTGTTGAGCCTGAAGTGCTCTGGTCCGTCGACTTCGCCAGCCATGCACTGAGCACCAACTTGTAGATATGAGGCTTTGGCACCGTCGAGACCGCCCAAGGGGTCTTTGGAATGCGCGGAGGCCCTTTTTGTTTGCTCGTTCACGATCCCTTCGTTCTTTTTCGAAGAGCTTCTTCTCCTCCGTCTCCAAGCGGCACCATGGACTCGGCCAATGGCGATCTTCATCCACTGTCAGTCTCACGTCTTGAAAAATCAATAATCGAAGGCGCTTAGTGCCCAGCGAATTACGATAGGAGAACACTCAATTCAGTTTTGCTTGAAAAGCGCTTGCCCAACCAATGGATCTGACGTCGTCACGTGGCATTCAGCAACCTGAAGATGCCAAGGTTTCCAGATGACGGCACACCACCAACTCAGCTTTCTCCCGTCCGATATGACCTGTGCCCTGCGAAGAAAACGTCATACAAAACAGGAGCCGCCACAAGCGTCAGAATGGACGCGAACGCGAGTCCGCCCATGATTGTAACGGCCATTGATACGAAGAAGGCATCGCCAAGCAACGGGATCATTCCCAATATCGTCGTCGCTGCGGCAAGCAATACGGGCCGCAGACGTGATGTCGACGCCGAGACAATAGCCTCGCGCAATGGTCTGCCTTCGACTTTGACCAAATCGATCTCTTCAACCAGTACGATGCCATTCTTGATAAGCATTCCGGACAGGCTCAACAGGCCCAAAAGTGCTGTGAACGTAAACGGAAGACCCGTCCCTAACAGCCCCAACACAACGCCATTCACTGACATCGGTACCAAAAGCCAGATAATCAGCGGCTGCCGCACCGCGTTAAAGAGCAGGACAGAAATCAGCACCATAATCAGAATTGTGATCGGGAGCTGCGCGCCGAGACTTGCGTTGGCATTGGCAGAGTTTTCGAACTCGCCCCCCCATTCCATCCGGTATCCCGCTGGCAGCGCGATTGCTTCGACCGCCGCACGGATCTGAGTGTGCACTTCCGCTGCCGTCCGTTCCGGGGGGATAGACGCACCAACGGTAATTGTTGGTAGGCGATCGCGTCGCATCACCAATGTGTTTTGGACGCGAAACTCGAAGCCGTCGACAACCTGCTCCAATTGCAAAAGTGTCTGACCATCCTGCGCGACGATGACCTGATCCAAAATGCCGACATCTGACTCTGGCGCTTGTCGCAGAATGATCGGCAACGACCGGTCACCATCGCGGTACGAGCCCGTGCGCTCGCCATCTGTCGCAAATCGCATCAGCTGCGCCACATCATCTCTGGTAACACCAGCGGCTTGGGCACGGTCGGTATTATAGACAGGCTTCAGTACAAGCTCTTGCTCTCGCCAATTGATCCGGGGGCTGAGTATGTCAGGCGACGCATTAGTCATTGCGACGATCGCCAGATCGGACAAGTCACGCAGCACTTCCGGGTCGCTGCCCGAGAAGCGAACTTCGATTGGGCTTCCTCCACCGGGGCCAAAAACCATGCGCTCTGTCCGGAACTCGCCTTCCGGAACAGCTTCGGCCGCAAAGGCTTCAAGTTCGGCCTGCAACGCTGGGATTTCTTCCAGAGACGGCGTCCGGATAATGAGATGCCCATAGGCCGGATTGGGCGGCTCTGAGCTATAGGTCAACAAGAACCTTGTCGCGCCTTCGCCAGTGAAACTCGCCACCGAAGTCACGTCGTCCCGCTCATTCAGAAAGGCTTCAAGGATCGCCATCCGTTCTGCCGTTTCTGAAATCGGAGTCCCTTGCCGAAGCGTCAAATGCGTCAGGAACAGCGGCGTGTTGGAATTCGGGAAAAACTGCTGCCTCACCTGAGCAAACCCGATGTAACAGGCCGCAGTCACCGCAACGAGCAAAAGGAGAACAAGCCAGCGGACCCGCAGCGCACCGCGCAACAACGAGGCGTATGACCGAAAGATGAGACCGCCATAGGCGTCATCATCGCCGCCCGTTCCTTGCTTGAAGACGTAATGGCCCAAAAGCGGTGTCACCGTGATCGCCAGCACCCAAGACAAGATCAGCGAGATGCCGATAACTGCGAAAAGCGAGAACATGAATTCCCCAGTCGAGTCTGGACTGAGCCCGATGCCTGCAAATGCCATGATTCCAATAACCGTGGCCCCCAGAAGGGGGATCTGGGTCTTTCCGGCCGCTTCTTCTGCAGCCTCACGCGACGTCTTGCCTCGCCTCATCGCAAGCTGCATGCCCTCGGCAACAACAATGGCGTTGTCGACCAGCATCCCCATCGCGATGATTAACGCGCCAAGCGAAATTCTTTCCATTTCGATCGAAAAAACCGCCATGAAAAGAAGCGTTCCTACGACCGTCAGCAACAGCGTCGTTCCCACCACAACAG
>CAZMRS010000309.1:0-3830 GCA_964568435.1 uncultured Boseongicola sp.
GCGCGTAGGTCATTGAGGCTCCAATACTGTCCGATGCGGTCTTCACCGCCGAGATCACCCATCGGCATCACCTCGATGAAGGTGAGGTCCATGTCACGACTGGAACACCATTCCGCCAAGGAGAACAGCTCGTCTTCGTTGAAGCCTTTCAGGGCGACGGTATTGATCTTGACGCGCAAGCCCGCCTTTTGAGCGGCATCGATGCCTTTGAGAACTTGTGGCAACCGTCCCCAGCGTGTGACGCGGGCGAATTTGTCCTCATCCAGCGTGTCGAGCGAGACGTTGATCCGGCGCACACCGGCTGCGTAGAGGTCATCAGCAAACCGAGCGAGTTGGCTGCCATTGGTTGTCACCGTCAATTCTTTCAAGGTGCCGCTATCGAGGTGGCGGGTCATGGAACGGAAGAACGTCATAATATCGCGGCGGACAAGTGGTTCGCCGCCAGTTATCCGGAGCTTTTCGACGCCAAGGCGAACGAAGGTCGAGCACATTCGGTCTAGTTCTTCGAGCGTCAGAAGTTCACGCTTGGGCAGGAACGTCATGTTCTCGGCCATACAGTAAACGCACCGAAAATCGCAGCGGTCGGTGACCGATACGCGAAGATAGGAAATTGCCCGCTGATAGGGGTCAATGAGAGGTGCCGCTTCCATATGTGTTAGGGTAGGGTGGAGCGGAAGGCGCTGCAAGGGTTGGTGCTGCTCGTTCAATGGTTTTTGTGAGCGTTCAGGAGGATGAATGCGTCTCTTGTTTCTCTTAATGCTATTGGCCTTTCCAACGGGCTATGCAGTAACGCCTGAGGCAGACGTCCCGGCTCCCGCGAACGATGTGTTGGCGGATGCTTCTCTGTTTTTGCCGCCTGAGAACGCGCGCGGCATAGAGGAATTCGATACCACCAGTGATGTTCAGCGCCGTGAATCGGCGGAGGTGTCTGAGGAGCGTGTATTGCTCGGCCAAGATGTTGTGGCGCTTGGCGATCCAGTGCAGCCTCGATTTTGGGTGCATACCGCTTTGGTCGACGCGGAGACGTCAGGACGCGTTGAGCTGCTTGTAGCAGGTGGCGGCGCAGAAGTGGCTCTTGTTCCGACGGATGGGAGCGGACGGATCTCGCTTGCTGCGCTGCGCGTATTGGACGTTTCGTTTACAGATTTGGTTGAGGAAGGAGTCTATGACACCAGGTGAACTTGCGCTCTTGCCCAAGGGCGATTGGGAGGAAGTCTTGCGCGATTTCCGCTGGGAGATTCCAGAGGATTTTTCGATCGCGGAGTCCTGTTGCGACCGCTGGGCAAGGTTCGATCCTGACCAAGCTGCAATCATTGATGTGGATGCGAAGGGTGAGAAATCAGTTTGGAGCTTTGGCCGCCTGAAGTCGGAGAGTGACGCTCTGGCCGCGACATTGAGAGCTTCAGGTGTTGTTCGAGGCGACCGGGTTGGCATTTTGCTGAGCCAGCGACCCGAGGTGATGGTCGCGCACTTCGCGGCGCACAAGTTGGGGGCCGTTTCGTTGCCGCTGTTTACTTTGTTTGGTGCGGACGCTTTGGAGTATCGGTTGGCCGACAGCGGAGCTTCGGCTGTGGTGACTGATGCCGAGCAGTTGGAAAAGTTGCTGAGCGTGGCAGGGGCCACGTCAGTGGAGACGGTCGTTGCGTTGGATGCCGAAGGGCCGCAATCGTCCAGGCCTGAAGTCATTCGCTGGGATGCCGCAGTCTCGGCAGCGCCCTTGGCTATGCCGGAACCGGTCGGCCCAGATGATCCGGCGGTGATGATCTATACAAGTGGCACCACGGGTGCGCCAAAAGGTGCGCTTCACGGGCATCGTTTTTTGCTTGGGCATTTGCCGAGTGTTGAGATGGTCCTGGAGCGTCCGCGTGAGGGCGATGTGGCCTGGACGCCCGCGGATTGGGCTTGGATTGGGGGACTGATGGACCTTGCGATGCCAGCCCTCTATTTCGGGTTGCCGCTGGTTTCGCATCGGATGCGGAAGTTTGGAGCTGAAGCCGCCTATGCGCTGATGTGCAATCTTGGCGTGTCGATTGCGTTCTTGCCGCCGACGGCGCTGAAACTGATGCGCGGGACGCCGGTGCCGGAGGGGATGCGGTTGCGGGCCATTGGATCGGGCGGCGAGAGCCTTGGGGCGGATCTGCTTGCGTGGGCCGAGGAGACGTTGGGCGCAGGCATCAATGAGCTTTACGGGCAGACAGAATGCAATCTGGTGGTGTCGTCTTCTCGAGAGCTTGGTGTTGGGAAGCCGGGGACAATGGGCAAGGCCGTGCCGGGACATGAGGTGGCAGTGTTGGGGCCTGACGGTGTGCGACTACCGGCTGGTGAGGTAGGCGAGATTTGTGTGAAAGCGCCTGATCCTGTGATGTTTCTAGGATACTGGAATAAACCCGAGAAGACCGCGGAGAAGTTTCGCGATGGCTGGTTGCTGACCGGGGATTTGGGGTCGGTCGATGACGACGGGTATCTGACGTACTCGAGCCGGGATGACGATGTTATCACCAGTGCCGGCTATCGCATTGGGCCGACTGAGATCGAGAATTGCTTGTCTGGTGACGAAGACGTCGTGATGGCGGCCTGCGTCGGGGTGCCGGACGATGTGCGTGGCGAGATCGTGAAAGCTTTTGTTGTGTTGCGGGAGGGTGCCTCAGAAGAGGGTGCCGAGGAGCGTTTGATTGCGCGCGTGAAGGCGCGGGTAAGTCCGCATGTGGCGCCTCGTGCCATGACGTTTGTAGAGGATTTGCCCAAAACCGCGACGGGCAAGATTATGCGGCGTACGTTGCGGGGCGAGGGTTAGTCTGGCGGAGCGCGCCTGATCGGCGCGCATTCCATTCCTTGCTGGGGCGCTGCCCCAGACCCGGAGTATTTCGACCAGAAAGAAGATCAGGGCTGGTGGCGCGCGGCTTCACGGCGGGCGAAGGGTTTCATGGCCTCGCCGTGGTCAGCCAGGAACGCGCGTGTACGGTCAGCATCGCGTTTGGAGAGGTCGCGAAGCCACCAGGCGACGGCCTTCTGGATGAACCAGTTTTGGTCGGTGACGTAGGTGGCGGCCCAGCCGAGGATGCGTTCACGTTGTGCGAGTTCCTCGGGTTTTGGATTGCGGTTTTTGGTCCATGGGAGCGTCATGACCAAAGCCGCACGGCGCGTCCACATATGATCAGATCGGGTCCAGGGTTCAATGTCGTCCAGCCGCGATGGGTCATAGGAGAGGCGTTTTTGGCCAGCGATACTTGCATGGTCGGCGATGGCCCAGGCGTCGAAATCGGGGACCCATGATTGGATGAGTTCCCAGGCTGATTGGTCGTCGGGTCGGATACGGGCCTGAGTCAGGAGTTTCGCTGCTGTGACGCGGGCTTCATGGATGTTGGTCTGCCAGAGAGCGTCGGCGAGGGTGAGGCGCGCGTCCAGTTCGAGGGTCTTTCGCCAAGCTTTGGTGCAGGCGTCGATGTCAGGGTTCGAAACCCCGAGGTATGGGCGTTCGACTTTGTGGTAGCGCGCCATTTCCGCCGCCTTTTGGGTATTCGCGGTGGCGCGTAAGGCGATGAGGGCGTCGTCGAGGGTCACGCGACGCCGTTCTTTTCGGCGATGTGGGACGCGGTGCCGTCCAATGACGTGGCGTTTCTGTTGCGCCAATAGGCGTGTATATCGCCGTCTGATTTATCGGAGGCCCAGTTTTGCAGGACGTCTCGATCTTGAGCGTAATCCATAAGTGGAACGGCATAGCCGCAGCTTTTCTGGACAAGGTCGACGGTGACGTCGAAGAACTGACGGAGTGCCTTGTCAGGTGTGAAGTGGCCTTCGGCCCAGGCCCAGTCGTCGTCGGTGCGATGGAT
>CAZMRS010000310.1:0-3826 GCA_964568435.1 uncultured Boseongicola sp.
TCGGCTGGGTCACCGGCCACAGCTACATCGTCTATGGCCCGCTCGCCAACGGCGCCACGACCATCATGTTCGAAGGTGTTCCCACCTACCCCGACGCAGGCCGCTTCTGGGCCGTTTGCGAAAAGCACAAGGTGAACCAGTTCTACACTGCTCCGACTGCCATCCGCGCGCTCATGGGCAAAGGCACGGAGTTTGTCGAGAAATACGACCTCTCCGATCTCAAAGTCCTCGGCACTGTTGGCGAACCGATCAACCCCGAAGCCTGGAACTGGTACCACGAGGTCGTCGGCAAGGGGAACGTCCCCATTGTAGATACCTGGTGGCAAACCGAAACCGGCGGTCATCTCATGACCCCTCTGCCCGGAGCCACTTCGACCAAACCCGGCTCTTGCACATTCCCATTCTTTGGCGTGCAGCCGGTTATTCTAGAGCCGCAGTCCGGCGAGGAAATCCACGACACCGCTGCGGAAGGCGTGCTCTGCATCAAGGACAGCTGGCCCGGACAGATGCGAACTGTCTGGGGCGATCACGAGCGCTTCGAGAAAACCTACTTCGCCGACTATAAAAACTACTACTTCACCGGCGATGGCTGTCGCCGCGACGAAGACGGATACTACTGGATCACCGGTCGTGTCGATGACGTCATCAACGTCTCCGGTCACCGCATGGGCACCGCCGAGGTCGAAAGCGCCCTCGTCGCACACCCGAAAGTCGCCGAAAGCGCCGTAGTCGGTTACCCGCACGAGATCAAAGGCCAAGGCATATACGCCTATGTCACTCTGATGGGCGGCGAAGAAGCCTCCGACGAGCTTCGCAAGGAGCTTGAAACCTGGGTGCGTTCCGAGATCGGCCCGATTGCAAAACCGGACCTTCTCCAGTTCGCCCCTAGCCTTCCAAAGACCCGATCGGGCAAAATCATGCGCCGGATCCTGCGGAAGATCGCCGAGAACGACTATGGATCACTTGGCGACACTTCCACGCTGGCCGAGCCCGAAGTGGTGGACGATTTGATCGAAAACCGCATGAACCGCGGCTAAAGCTTCCAAATGCACCCAAAAAAGGCCCGCCTCTTCAGGCGGGTCTTTCATTTTGCTCTAAGCGCCAGAAGTAAGACTCTCTTCAAGATCTGTGCTATCTCAATCGGATGGCAGGCAGTTCAGCAGGCAACTCAACGCAAGGAGTTGGCTTGATGATAATGCGTATCTTTCAGGTAATCACTCGGCCCGGGAAAGAAGAAGAGTTCTCGAAATTCTTCCACGAAAAAGCAATTCCTCTCATGCGCAGCACGCAAGGGCTCGTCCAGGTCCTGCCCGGCGCAGCTCGGAGCGAAACGCCGCGAGAATTCAGCTTCGTTATGATATGGAAAGACTTGGAGTCTCTGAAATCGTTTGTCGGAGAAGACTACACGTCTCCGCACATCGCGCCCGAAGAGGCGGAAATCGTGGAAGCCCGAACCATCAAACACTACGATCTCGTTGAGTAAAGAAAGGAGGCATGACCATGTACAAAGGCGCCTGCGGCTGCGGCCAACTCACCTATGAAATGTCCAGTGATCCACTCTTCGTTCATTGCTGCCACTGTGGCGAATGCCAAAAGCAGACCGGCTCAGCCTACGTCTTGAATGCTATCATCGAAACCGATCGCGTCACGTTCTCTGGCAGGAGCACCGTGCACCACTTGCCGACGCCAAGTGGCAAAGGACAGAACATCACCCGCTGCGCCGACTGCGGCACGGCTGTATTCAGTGAATATCTCATACGACTGGGTGCCCTGCGTTATGTTCGGGTCGGTACACTGGACAACCCAGATGAATTCCCACCTGACGTTCAGATATTTACATCAAGCAAGCAGGATTGGGTTCCGCTCCACCCGGACATTCCGCAATTCGAAGCGCTTTACAAGTTCGACGATCTCTGGCCGAAACCCTCCTTGCAAAGGCTCAAAGCCGCCCTGGATGCCGTCTCTACTTGACCGTTTCGAAGGCGCGCGCCTTTAGCCCCTTCTGGATCTCATAGATCGAGATTGGCACATCCGGCTGTGGTTGCGGTATCCTGAGCGGAATGTCCTTTAACCGAGGTGTCAGCGTCGGCTCACCACACAACATCCGCGTGTTGTAGTCTTCGATGCCGTCCCACTTGGTCATGGACCCCATGACCGGAAACGCATCCGCCGCCATCATCTCGTAAAACAAGATGCGCCGCGAGCGATCCGACGTGTTCAAAGCCGACCCATGCACGATCCGTCCATGATGGATCGAAATCGAACCCGCCGGTCCCTTCAGTTCCACCGCATCTTCGGGGTCCAAACCTACATCTTCAGGATTAAACGCACCCGCGAAAACACCATCCACATGGTGATCGTATACCGGCCCCTTGTGGCTGCCTGGGTAAACCATCAACGGCCCATTCTCGCTCTCCATGTCATCGATGATGACACCAATTGCCAGAATGTCATCGTTGGTGTGTGGGTAAAACGCATAGTCCTGATGCCACTCCACAGCCGCCCCATACCCCGCCGACTTCATATTCAGCTTGGACGTATGGAGCCGCAGGTTCGGCCCGATCAGATCGCGCGCGGGCGCCAGAATATGATCGGAGTACATCAGGTCGCGCATCATATCCGAAATGGTATGTGGTAGCTTGATCCGCCGCAGCCGTGGGGCTTCAGGCGTGTGGCTGTCTTCAAGATCGATTCGGTCGTTGGACGCGACCATCCCCCGCGCCTCTTCTTCAAAGCGCGCAATTTCGCTACGAATATTGCTGACAATCTCGTCCGGCAAATGCCGCTCAAGAACCAGACATCCGTGTTCGGAATACGCCTCGATCTGCTCTTTCGTCAAAACTTCTGGCATCCTGATCCTCCCTAAGAACCGACTTTGGCCTCAGGAGAACGAACCTGTCAAATACCACTCTCTTGGCGTCTAGTAATTACGCGATCTTATGCGTTGGTCACGACCAGCGTCCGTATCCTCGGCGAGCGTTTGTTCCAGCAACCCCACAATACCACCAAGCGAGCGTGTCGCTGGCCGGGAGGTCCCGCCACGGGTTTGCTTACGTCCACTGCTGCGCCAACGCGACATAAGGCGACGCCTCAGGCCGCCCTCGCGCCGGTCTTCGGCACCCACCTTAAAGCGCCTGGCGCCACCAACGCTTCCAAATGGTGAGCGCGTGACGGCGGTAAGCCGGCCCCTTCAGAGCCATCTTCAAAACTTCTGTCATTGGTTCTACTCGATCTGCCTCGACGCGGGTTTGTCCCACGTTCATATGACGAACCTATGAATGAATATGTTTCCCGCCAAGAAACAATTCGGCGCTGAGCGGAAAACAGCAAATAGCGCGACTCGCGCGCCACAGACGTGCGATTACCCTTGCTTCGGCAAAAACGCCTCCACAGCCGCCGTTGCCACCACCAAGGTGCGCCCCGTGTCCGGGTTCACAACATTCAAACCGCCAGCAACCGCACGTACCTCAGCGCGCCCACGCGGCAAACGCTCAATCAACGCTGCACAATCCACAGCCTCCGGATCAGCGACGCCAACGGTCACCTGCACCCGCATCTCCTCATGGCGCAACCCCGTCACCTCGAACATCGGAATGGCTGAATGCCGGATCGCATCCTCGATCGCGCGTGCAGCCGCCTTGGTATAATCCTCGCCGTATTGGTCGTTCCCCATACCCATCTCGATGATGAACCGCTGCTCCGCCATCACGCGTCCTCCAGATCCAACGCGACGGAGATCGCGACATTTGCAACCACCGTCGGCAAGCCGCCGTCATTGCGCGGCACATCGAGCCCGCCAAACGTCGGCTTCACCTGGATCTGCCCG
>CAZMRS010000311.1:0-3817 GCA_964568435.1 uncultured Boseongicola sp.
CTGTCCGCAATCGCGCGGCGCAACGGCTCTGCCGGATTCGCCTCGTCGATATTGGGGGTATCTGCGTCGTTTGCCATAGATGATGTGTATCGGCAGAGAAAATTGGCGGCAAGCGCGGAAGCGCGCTGAAAGGCGAAAATCACCCTTGCAATGCAGGATTTCGCCCGCCACACCGCTGGTATGGCGCAGGCTCAGAAATCCATCCTCATCACTGGCTGCTCGACTGGTATTGGACGCGACGCGGCCGAGACGCTTCACCGGAAAGGCTGGCGTGTTTTCGCGGCCTGCCGCCAGAAAAAGGATGTTGAGGCACTGGTCGAACAGGGCCTCACTGACGCCCTGCAACTGGACTACGAAGACGAAGGCTCAGTTGCGTCTGCCGTCGAGGAAGTGCTCACCAAAACCGGCGGCACGCTAGACGCGCTTTTCAACAACGGTGCCTACGCCATTCCCGCCCCGATCGAAGACCTGTCCCGCGCCGCCTTGACCGCCAATTTCAATGCGAATTTCCTCGGCTGGCACGATCTGACTGTACGAGTCCTGCCCGCGATGCGCGCGCAGGGTCACGGACGGATTATCAACAACTCTTCGGTCCTCGGTCTTGTCACGACACCCTACCGAGGGGCCTACGCCGCCTCGAAGTACGCCGTTGAGGCCTGGTCGGACGCATTGCGCATGGAAATGGCGAGCGAGAACATCCATGTCGCGCTGATCGAGCCCGGTCCCATCGTCACCGACTTCCGAAAAAACGCCGTCAAAAACTTCGACAAATGGATCGACTGGAAGAACTCCCCGCGCCTTGCCGAATACGAAGGCGGATTGCTCGACAGGCTTTACAAGGGCTCTGGCAAATCACCCTTCAAAAAGCCGCCATCCGTTGTGACGGACAAGCTCATTCATGCAATCACATCGCCAAAACCGCGTGCCCGCTACTACGTGACGGTACCGACCTACGCTTCAGACGCGCTGCGCCGCTTGTTTCCAACGTCAATCAAAGACAAGTTTCTGAACAGAAGCTAAAACGTCGCGTTCGCCTTTGCGTCAAGCTGCGCTAGGTGTGCCCAGAACCGATAAACGAGGACCAAATGCTGTCGGACCCGCTCTTTATTCTTGTCGCCATCGCCGTATTGATTGTTCTTCTCGTGCTGCTGACCGGCATCGGAGGCTTTGCCAAAGGCGGCGACTTCAATCGCAAGCACGCGAACCGCATCATGCGCTACCGCATCTATGCGCAAGGCGTTGCGATCGTCCTGATCCTTATCTTCGTCTATGTGCGCCGCTCGGGAGGCTAGTCCATGGTTGTTCTCAACAAGATCTACACAAAGACCGGCGATGCCGGAGAAACCGCGCTCGGCAACGGCGCTCGTGTTGCGAAACACTCGATGCGCGTTACGGCCTATGGAACTGTGGACGAATTGAACGCAACGGTCGGCATGGCCCGCCTTCATGCCGA
Organism: uncultured Boseongicola sp.; assembly: GCA_964568435.1. Taxonomy (GTDB): domain Bacteria; phylum Pseudomonadota; class Alphaproteobacteria; order Rhodobacterales; family Rhodobacteraceae; genus Boseongicola. The sequence goes on from CAZMRS010000311.1 coordinate 1,454, forward strand.
CGAAGACTTGGACAACCTCCTGTCGCTGATCCAGAACGATCTCTTCGACCTCGGCGCTGATCTTTGCCGGCCGGACATGGAAATGGACAGCGAAGCAGGTTACCCGGTTCTGCGCATGGTGCCCGAGCAAACCGCACGCCTTGAGGCCGAAATCGATGACATGATTAAACGCCTGGAGCCGCTGAAATCCTTCATCCTGCCAGCCGGTTCATCGCTTTCCACGCACCTTCACCTCTGCCGCACCGTCGCGCGCCGTGCAGAGCGCCTGTCGGTCGAGCTTGCCACGATGGAGTCAGTCAACAATGCCGCGATCAAGTATTTGAACCGTCTGTCCGACTGGTTCTTCTGCGCGGCCCGCATCGCGAATGACGAAGGCCGCGCCGATGTGCTTTGGAAACCCGGGGCGAACCGCTAGGCGTCCGCCACCGGAATCCAGATCGACACACGCCCCTCGCCCTCTGGCGAGAAATCCTTGGCGTAACACTCAAACTCCGGCCCGTCGGTCACGCTGACGCCTGCGCCAGGCAACCAGGTTTCAAAGATCGAGGACCACGTCTCGGAGATTGTCGAGATGTGCCCCGGGTGATCGAAAACCGCATACTTGCCTTCCGGAATTCTCAATGTCTCCGGCAGTCCCGAAGCACCGCCGTCGTCCGCCATGCCAACAAAATACGTAAAGTCATGCCCATCGAAGTCGTGGCACACACCAAAGGTAACTGTGTCCATCATCGACGGTCCAAACTCCTCCACCACACGATCCCAGAGACCGGGGATTGAAGGGCGCGTTTCAGGCGTAAACCGGTCCGATTGGCCGACAAGTCGCATGCCCGGGTGAGTTTCGAAACGGGGTGGCTGAAAAGGGGTTACCGTATCTGTCATCTCTAAAGGCTCCTGTCCTGAAATATCTGACGCGGACACCCGCGCCTCTATCGGAGACATTCCGAAAACACCACGAAATGCGCGGCTGAAACCTTCGTGGCTGTCGTATCCCGCATCGAGCGCAATGCTCAGCACACTCTCCTGGGTCGCCAGCAACCGTTCAGCGGCCACCGTCAGACGACGCGCGCGAACGTAGGCCATCAGGGACTGACCTGTTGCGAGCCCAAAGGCCCGCGTCAAGTGAAAGCGACTGACGCCCTCGGCGACTGCCAAATCAGCCAGCGTCGGCGCGCGATCCAGATTGGTCTCGATACGCCAAAGCGTGCGTTTCACCAGCGACGATGACTGTTTGATCGATGTGTCTCTTGTCTCCATGCGCTACCGATATCAGCCCGAAAACAGGGCTGCTTGACGGTTCTTGCGCACAATTGAAAAAGAGATCAGCCAGCAGGTTCCCACAATTCTACCGGGTTTCCTTCGGGGTCGTGAATACGCGCAAACCGCCCGATCCCCTCCATCGATTGCTCATGGCTGATGGCGATATCTGCCGCGCGCAGTTGCGCCAGCATCGCGTCCAAATTCGCGACTCGGAAGTTCAACATGAACACCTTTTCGTCCGCAAAGTAATCCGTGTCTGCGGCGAAAGGCGCAAAGACTGTCACCCCTTCGGAGCCCACCCAAGGCGGTGTGGTCATATCGGTTGGCGCTGGATTAATGCCAAGGTGCGTCTCATACCATGCCGCAAGGGCGTTAGGGTCTTTTGAACGAAAGAAAAATCCGCCGATTCCTGTGACTTTTTCCAATGAGATTCTCCTAAAATTTTTCCTATCGTAGCACGACTGGGCAAAAACGCGGCGTCGCGGGGCCCAAACGCGTCGATTTTGCACTATTTTCCCCGGTCACGCTTCGCTAAACCGTCCGGGAAATGAACCGGGGGCGTCCCCGCTTGCTAAGGAGTTAACGCCGATGAAGGTGCTTGTGCCTGTCAAACGCGTCATCGACTACAACGTGAAGGTTCGCGTCAAAGCGGACGGATCGGGTGTCGATCTGGCGAATGTCAAAATGTCGATGAACCCATTTGACGAGATTGCCGTCGAACAGGCCATCCGCATGAAAGAAGCCGGTCAGGCGGATGAAATAGTCGCAGTTTCAATCGGCGTGAAGCAAAGCCAGGAAACACTGCGGACTGCGCTTGCTATGGGCGCTGATCGCGCGATCCTCATCGTTGCCGCCGACGACGTCCACACCGACATCGAGCCTCTCGCCGTTGCCAAACTGTTGAAAGCGGTTTGCGACGAAGAACAGCCCGGCGTCGTGCTCTGCGGCAAGCAGGCCATCGACAACGACATGAACGCAAGCGGCCAGATGCTGGCCGCGCTCACCGGTTGGGCACAGGCGACATTCGCATCCGACGTGCAGCTTGACGGCGACAGCGCCACAGTCACCCGCGAAGTCGACGGCGGTCTTCAGACGATCAAGGTCAAG
>CAZMRS010000312.1:0-3817 GCA_964568435.1 uncultured Boseongicola sp.
AGAGACGCCATAGGCTCCTGATAAATCATAGCAATTTCCGAACCGCGAATGTCGCGAAGCTCTTCCATCGACATCTCGTTCAGGTCACGGCCTTTGAACTTGATCGAGCCACCGACAATGCGGCCGTTGACGCCCAAATCCTGCATAACCCCAAGTGCCACAGTACTTTTTCCGCAGCCTGACTCGCCAACGAGCCCCATGGCTTCGCCGGGTTGCACGGTGCAGGAAAAGTCCATGACCGCCGGGATTTCGCGCAGTCGTGTGAAGAAGCTGATGGACAGGCTGTCGATTTCGAGGATCGGTCCGTCGTAGTCCCATTTGCTCATTTTTGTCCCTCCTTCGAGGTGCCGTTTGGCCGAAAAAGCGCCTTCGGTATTACGTCGGTAAAACGTCGGTATTACGTCGGTGCGCCCGTTCGGTGAGTTCGTTAATCCTTAAGACTTTCTTCACGCAAACCGTCGGCCAGCAGGTTCAGCCCGAGCACGAGGCTCATTAGGCTGATGGCTGGGGCCAAGGCGGGATGCGGGTAGACTGCCAAGAGGCGACGGCCATCATTGATGGTCGTCCGGGCTTTCCGGGGGAAGGCCAAGGCCGAAGAAGCCCAAGGTGCCGAGAAGGATTGTCGTGTAGCCGATGCGAAGACAGAAATCGACGATCAGCGGACCCCGTGCGTTGGGAAGGATTTCCCAGAGCATGATGTACCACGGACCTTCGCCCCGTGTCTGACCGGCGGCCACGTAATCGCGTGTTTTGATGTCGAGCGCGATACCCCGCACAATCCTGAACACGGTTGGCGAGTTGACGAAGACCACCGAGACGAAGACGACGAGCACGCCGCCGGGAATGTCGAAGAGGTCAATCGCGTCTGGCCAGAAGTTCAAAGGCGTCCGGTCTTGGCTAATCAACGAGAAGTAAAGCAACAGGCCAACAACCAACACACCGCCCACGTACATCTTCTGTTTGTCGGGCTGCGTGTAGAACCGTGAGTTCAGCAAGACGACGAGGAAGATGATTGGGAAGACGAACAGCACCGCAGCCATGAAGCTTGGAAGGCCAGTCTCGACGATCTCAGGTGTCACCAACAGGTAGAAAAGCAGGATGACAGGGAAGGCGAGGATCAGGTTCGCAAGGAAGCTTAGGAACGTGTCCAGTTTGCCACCGTAGTAGGCTGCTGGAAGACCCAGCGTGATGCCCACCATGAAGGCGAAAAGCGTTGCCAAAGGCGCGATCTGGATGACGACCCACGAGCCAGCAACCATGCGGCTGAAGACGTCGCGTGCGAGGTTGTCGCCGCCTAGGAGGTAATAGGCGTACTCGCCTTCCTCTGCTCTCGCGAGAGCCACGCCGGGCGTCTTGTTCTTCATACCTGAAACTTGGGCGAGAGGATCATGCGTGATGATCATGTCCATCGCGCCAAAAATTCCGGTAAAGACCCAGAACATCACGATAGCGAAGCCAATCATGCCGACGACGCTGTCGAAGAGTTTGCCGTAAAGTCCAAGCTTGCGTTTGAACGTGATCGAAAGCACGAACGTCACAGCAAGTGCGATCCATACTGGCAGAAAGCGCGTCGACATTGCGCCAATGATACCTTTGTTTTCCAGCCCCGGCACAAGGATGCCGCCGACGAGATAGACCAGCGTGACAAGCACGATGCCGATAAACAGATATCGCGTGGCAAGAGATGCCCAATCGCTTGGGCTGCGCTTCGCGGCGAGGGCGGAGCCCTGCAGTTCAGCGCTTGGCGAGACGAAGCTTAAGATGATCTGGGCGATGACAGTGACGCCGAACGCCGCCCAGAGCAGAAGATAAATCGGGTTCAGGACAGCGAAGCTACCGGTCCAGGTTAATGGTTCCATACCTCGGTCCTCCTTAAGCGATACGAATGCGTGGGTTCAGGAAGACGTAGCCGATGTCGGATATCAGCTGCGTTACCAGAACAACGAATACGGCGACAACGGAACAGGCGAGCAGGAGCTCGATGTCATTGTTGCCAGCGGCTTGCACGAGCGTCCAACCGAAGCCCTTGTAGTTGAAGAGCGTCTCGACGATGACGACGCCGTTCAAGAGCCACGGGAACTGCAGCATAATCACTGTGAACGGCGCGATGAGCGCGTTTCTGAGTGCGTGCTTCAGAACGATGTTGCCGAAGCTCACGCCTTTGAGACGTGCCGTGCGGATGTACTGTGCCGTCATCACTTCGGTCATCGACGCGCGCGTCATCCGTGCGATGTAGCCCATGCCGTAAAGTGCAATGGTCAGCACTGGCAGGAAGAAGTTTTCGAATGTGATGTCATCGGCTGCGGACGTGGCCGTGCCCTTGAACCATTTCACGCCAGCGGATGATGCGAAGAGCGTGATGAAGATCACGCCCGAGACGTATTCCGGCGTCGCCGTGGATGCGATCGAGAATGTCGACAGAGATCGATCGAGCTTTGAGCCTTCGCGCATTCCGGCCAGTACCCCTATAATCAGGGCCGATGGCACCATCAGCAGCATCACGAAGAGCATTAGCCATCCGGTCAGCCCAAGTCGGGTCGAAACGATTTTGCTCACGTCGTCCTTGAAGACGGTCGATTGACCCCAATCGCCTTGAAGAATGCCACAGAAGGTCGGGGCGTCCGCAGGCTCCATATTGGGTTTGATGCAGCGACCGTTTACTGTCCCGTCTTCTTTCTCAAAGACATAACCGGGCATAACGCCGAGCCATTGCGCGTACTTGACGACCATTGGTTGCAGGTAGCCATTGCTTTCCAAATACGAGGTCACTTCGGCATCTGTCATGCGGAAGTTGCCCTGCGTTTTGGCCAGCTTTTCCAAGTTTGGTGTCAAGTTCGTCAGGACAAAGACGACAAACGTCAGACAGAGCGCGGTCAATAACATGACCCCAAACCGTCTTAGTATAAAAAGTCCCATAACATCCCCTGTCGGTTGATTGGGCTACAGTGTGTTTGGCGGCGGTCGTTTTGGATTTATGGTTTTCCGCGCCCTGTAGAAAAAACCGCGCCCAATTGGGCGCGGTTTCCATTTTCTTCGTTAGGCCGAGAAGCCAAACTTATAGAGCTGTGGCAGGTCGGCGATGTGCTTGTCGACACCAACCATTCCCTCGCGGTGGTGACGCATCGCTGTTCGCCAGTAAGGCTGAATTGTCACGCCTTCTTCGATCATAATGGCCTGGATTTTGGCCATAACTTCGCGGCGCGCATCTGCATCGGCGATCGAGTTAGCTTCTGCGAGAAGCGCGTCGAACTCAGCGTTTGCAAAGCCGGATTCGTTCCACGCTACGCCAGACTTATAGGCGAGACCAAGAACCTGTGTCCCAAGCGGGCGGTGGTTCCAGTTTGTGGACGAGAACGCGTACTTGGTCCAATCGTTCCAGAACGTCGAGCCAGGCAAGATCGTGTGAATGGCCTGGATGCCCGCGTCGTTCAACTGGGCCACGACAGCAGCGGTCGTGTTCCGGCGCCAGTCATCGTCTATGGACTGCACTTCGTGCACGAAATCGCCCATGCCGGCTTCGTCCATCAGTTCTTTCGCGCGAGCTGGATCGTAAGGGATGCGTGGGACGTCAGCGTACTCTGGGTGCATCGGGCCGACGTGGCTGTTGTCAGCTTCGATACCGTAGCCGGCCATGCCGAGTTCGAGACACACAGCGTTGTCGACGGCCATTGCGAGGGCCTGACGCACACGCTTGTCACCGTAGATCTTGTTGCCGTTCTCGTCTTCGGCCAACTGGTTGGGTCGGATAACGATGGTAAATCCGGATGGGATTTCGGAACGGGTCAGACCGATTGAGTCGAAGATGTCGACAAACTCA
>CAZMRS010000313.1:0-3804 GCA_964568435.1 uncultured Boseongicola sp.
AAACTTGGAGTCCTTGCCCAGTCTTGAAGGGCAGGAAGACCCTGAGCACACGGAACGTGTGACCCTCCGTGCACTGCAGCAAAATCCGGATGCAATTGGTGTCTACTCGGTTGGCGCCAGTGTCCAAGGGGTTGCACGTGCTATCTCTGCAGCCGGATTGCCACATCGACCGATCTTAATCGACCACGAACTCACTGAAAATTCCGTCGCCCTCTTGCGTGACGGCGTTGTAGATGCAGTCATCACCCAAAATACAGGCCACCTTGCAAGAAGCGCGCTTCGGGTATTACGTGCAAAGTGTGATAAAACGCCGGTCATAAAGAGCCAAGAAACCATCAGGATCGAGATTGTGATCCGTGAAAACTTGCCGTCCATGAAGTGAGTATCCAAGGGAGGAACCAATGAAACAGATTAAGGGACCTGCGCTGTTCCTGGCACAATTCGCCGGAGACGATGCTCCATTCAATTCCTGGGATGCCATAACCAAGTGGGCCGCCGATTGCGGCTACGTGGGCGTTCAGGTTCCAAGCTGGGATGGGCGGCTGTTTGATCTCGGCAAAGCTGCTGAGAGCAAGGATTATTGCGATGAATTCAAAGGTGTGGCGGCGGCCAATGGAGTAGAGGTTACTGAGCTATCGACCCACCTTCAGGGTCAGCTTGTGGCGGTCCACCCTGCATATGACGCGGCTTTTGACGGTTTTGCCGCAGAAGAGGTTAGAGGCAATCCAAAGGCACGTCAGGAATGGGCGGTCGATCAGGTCAAGAAGGCTCTCACAGCGTCAAAGAACTTGGGAATTGGTGCCCATGCAACGTTTTCGGGCGCATTGGCTTGGCCATACGTCTATCCATGGCCGCAGCGACCGGCCGGATTGATTGAAACGGCTTTTGATGAGCTTGCTGCGCGGTGGAAACCCATTCTAGACCACGCTGAGGATTGTGGAGTTGACGTCTGTTACGAGATTCACCCCGGCGAAGACCTGCACGACGGTGTTACATACGAAATGTTCCTTGAGCGCACCGGCAACCATGACCGGGCTTGCATGCTCTACGATCCGTCACACTATGTTCTGCAGTGCCTCGACTACATCGACCACATCGACATCTACAAAGACCGGATCCGCATGTTTCATGTGAAGGATGCAGAATTCAACCCAACGGGTCGGCAAGGTGTCTACTCAGGGTATCAAAGCTGGGTGGATCGCGCCGGCAGATTCAGGTCGCTCGGGGATGGGCAAGTGGATTTCAGCGCGATCTTTTCAAAACTGACGGCCAACGGCTTTGATGGTTGGGCGGTGGTTGAATGGGAATGCGCCATTAAACACCCCGAAGACGGTGCCCGCGAGGGGGCAGCCTTTGTTCGCGACCACATCATTCGTCCGACAGAAGTCGCGTTTGATGATTTTGCCGACGGCGGCACGGATGAAGCGGGCAACCGGACAATGCTAGGAATAGACTGATGGTCACTGGAAGAAACGAGAACCTCACCGGACGCATTCGCCTCGGGATGGTCGGGGGCGGCAATGATGCTTTTATTGGAGGCGTGCATCGAATTGCGTCGCGCATTGACGACCAGTTTGAACTGGTCGCTGGGGCACTTTCGTCGACGCCAGAAAAGTCACGCGCAAGTGGTGAGGCACTGGGTCTGCCGCGCATCTATGACGATTACAAACAGATGGCGATACGCGAAGCGCGGCGCAAGGACGGGATCGAAGCCGTGTCGATCGTGACGCCCAACCATGTGCATTATCAGGCCGCGCGTGAGTTCCTGAAGCGCGGGATCCATGTCATTTGCGACAAGCCGCTGACATCTACCCTGGCGGATGCCAAAAAGATGGTGAAAGCCGCCGAAAACTCAGATGCGCTGTTTATTCTGACACACAATTACACTGGTTACCCAATGGTCCGTCAGGCGCGAGAGATGATTGCTGTCGGCGAGATCGGACAAGTTCGTGTGGTCCAAGTTGAGTACCCGCAGGACTGGCTGACGGTTGAACAGGATTTCAAGCAGGCCGAGTGGAGGACAGATCCGGCGCGATCAGGTGCCGGTGGTTCGACAGGTGACATCGGAACCCACGCCTACAATCTGGCGTGTTTCATAAGTGGGCTGGAAGCCGAAGAGCTCGCCGCCGATCTCACAGCATTCGTCCCCGGTCGCCAAGTCGATGACAACGCACATGTGATGTTGCGCTTTAAGGGCGGAGCCAAGGGAATGCTTTGGTCCAGCCAGGTTGCCCCCGGCAATGAAAACGCCCTGCGCATTCGAGTCTACGGTGAGAAAGGTGGGCTGGAATGGGCACAGGAAGATCCGAACTACCTCTGGTTCACGCCCTTTGGGGAACCTAAGCGGCTGATCACCCGAGGTGGCGCCGGTTCCGGCGAAGCCGCCGCCCGCATGAGTCGCATCCCGCCTGGTCACCCCGAGGGCTATCTTGAAGGTTTCGCGAATATCTACACCGAAGCGGCCAGAGCAATTTTGGCGCGAAGGACGGGCGATCCTGTTGATGATGCGGTCACATATCCGACGGTCTCAGATGGCCTCAAGGGCGTGAGTTTCGTCGACGCCTGTGTCCGAAGCTCGCAACGGAACGCGGCTTGGGTGAAGCTTTAGCAAAGACAGCGTGTAACTGAAGCGTCAGTTGAAAGGCCATGAAACAGCTACTGACCTTCTTTGCTATTCCGCCGTTGGAGCGGCCGGGCCAATTCAAAGCATCAAAGCTTTGAGGCCGCTATTGATAGGATTCGCACAGTCTAGGTCACAGCCCTATCTGGAACCATTCGACTAAACTCACCATGGAAAAGACCTGACGTACTTCGAGTCGATGTCTCGCTTGGGCGTACCACACAGAGATTCCCGCGCTGCCAAGTTGTTAATGCGATGCTCATAAAATGGATAGGCCGTGAATTACGGTTTATTCGATGCACCGGTGTCCCAATGTTCTGTCATCGGAGTCGGTTTGCGCAATTGACGGTTTGGCGTTGCGGCGCATTTCCAAGAGGCACGCGGCTAGCTGACGCCCGCAAATCTGATACCGCTAAGATCGGCAATCTCGCGTTTCCACGTGGTGATGTCGCGTTGTGAAAATTCTGAAAGGCTGGAGTGGCCACAGGCCCGCGCGAGAACTTGCATGAGCTCGACGCTTGCGCCGAAGTAGCGGGCCAGACGTTCCGCGCCGATCTGGACGTCCAATCGTTTGCGGAGTTCCGGTTTTTGGGTCGCGACCCCGACAGGACAATTATTCGAGTTGCACATGCGTGCCGCGATGCAGCCGACAGCTTGCATGGCCGAGTTGCTGACCGCGACGGCGTCGGCCCCCAGTGCCATAGCTTTCGCAAAATCCTCGGCGACGCGCAGACCGCCTGTAATCACCAGTGTCACTTCACGGCCAGTTCTGAAATCGAGATGTTTGCGCGCGCGCGCCAACGCTGGGATCGTTGGAACTGAAATGTGGTCACGGAAAATAAGGGGCGCTGCACCTGTTCCGCCCCCGCGTCCATCTAGGATGATGTAGTCAGCGCTGGCCTCTAAAGCGAAGTCAATGTCGTCTTCAATGTGATTGGCCGAAAGCTTGAAGCCAATCGGAATGCCGCCCGAGCGTTCGCGTACCTGATCGGCGATATTCTTGAAATCGGCTGGCGTGCGCAGGTCAGGGAACGTTGCGGGAGAGATGGCGGATTGACCGGGTTCGAGCCCTCGGACATCAGCGATTTTGCCTTGGACTTTGTCGCCCGGCAGGCGACCGCCCGTGCCGGTTTTTGCGCCCTGACCGCCTTTGAAGTGGAACGCTTGCACCTTGGTCACATGAT
>CAZMRS010000314.1:0-3793 GCA_964568435.1 uncultured Boseongicola sp.
CGGGATTACACCGTTGGCGGCGTAGAAATTACACCACGTCCTCGGACACTAACCTTCTTCTTCGACCTAACGCCCAGAGCACGCCTTGCGCGTTCCAAGGTCTTGGGAGCGATGTCACGAGCAGCGGCCTCTTTCTCCACCTTGATTGACGGTTCCGGTCCATTTTTGAGAAACACACGCAGGAACTGGGTTGCTTCATCCAATGCAGACATTCTCGGTGCACCTTCGGACGAAATCAGATCATCAATCGTGATGTCTGATGGCCCAAGCCAATTCAGGGTCGCCATTCCCCCTTCCTCGCCAGCAATCTCATAGCTTTGTGTCTGCCCCCTTGTCGCAATATTGTGCTTGATATGGACAACCAGCTTGGTCGAACTGTCGTTCGGGTGTTCGCAGACCAGAAACGCCGATCTTGCTGCACCGATCACATCCATTGACCCACCTCCCCTGTAGATGGCTTTGTCGTGCTTGGCTTTGGTCAGGTGCCGGATGATCACCACAGCAGTCTCACCAGTTTCGGCAATGCTTTTCAGGAAAGACAGAAGCTCCCGGATAACGTTGGGTTTGTAGATGTCCTTGCCAGCCGGAATGTAGGCGAACAATGGGTCGAGGATGAGCAGGTCCGGTGGCTTTCGCTTCACCTCGCGCATGAGCGCTTGCAGCCCTTTCTCGTCCAGCGACAGGAAGTCACCCTGAACCCGAATGCGTGACGGATCGCCCCCCATCGCATCGATACGCGGCCTGATCGTATAAGCTGCATCATCCTCGGCGCTGAGGTAGAGGACGCGACCGCGCCCCACCTTTTGGCCATCTGGTAGTTCCCCGCCAATGCTAACCTGCACGGCCAGTTGCATCGCGAGGAATGATTTGCCGACGCCGGGGTCACCCTCCATGATCGTGATCATGCTAAACGGGATGAACGGCTCCCACAGCCACTCGACTTCCTTGGGGTCGATAGTGTCTAGACCGACAAATTGCTCCTTCTTCTTGGATGTCATTTGTGGTCCCCCAACTTCGAGATAATCGAGTGGATTTCGCGCTGAAGACGGCTCAGGTTGTCGCCGTGCTTGTCTCGAAAATATGGGCTGGCCCAGATCACACTCGCGATTTCATTCAGAGATGCACCGGCTTCATGAAGCCCGGCCACCATCGCAAAAATCCGATTTGACCGGTCGTGGGCGCGCACCGTGTTGTGCCTGATTAGCGAGCTAGTCGAAGCGTCCAAATTGCGCCGGTACTTTTTCCACACCTCCCACTTAGAGTGCGCGTGCGGGTCCAAATCCTGCCCTCGTAGGCTGACGGTATATAAGCCTCTCTGGCTGGCTAACAGCTTGGGCCGTTCATCCATGCAGGTGGGATCGAACTTCAAGAGTGGGATGAACGGTTTCCCATATTCCGGCTTGTGATTGTATGACCCCGGTATCCTCAGGAGCTTGTTCGCTGCGCTACCCCCTTTGTCGCCCCCGAACCGATACGCAAGCGCCTTTGAGTAAGCAGAAGCTGTCTCAGGCGTATGAGGGCAGCCCCAGCACCAAAGTGCCTGAGTACGTCCCGGCGACGTCTGCCAAACAATTGACGGTTCGGGATTGAATGCAAACGGGTCGGCTTCGTCCACGTCACACCAGCCAAACCAGCAATCATGGAAGACACTGCTCAGCTTTGTGTTTTTCCGAGTATAGACATTTGGGCAGAAGTATTGGTCCCATTCATGCCGACAGTAAGAGCGTAAAGTTTCCGCCACGCTCATATCATCATCGACCTGCACGAACTCCTGCATCATTCTGGAACTGCCTTTCTTGCGAAAGCAGAGCGCGGCATAGGTCTTCACACTGTCCCATACCTGTTGTCCCCAGATCGCAAAAAGAAACTCGTCTTGTTCCTTGACAGTGGTTCGATCCGACCAGCCGTCTTGAAAAAGCGAGGGGGTCAAGAAGTCATCAATTTCCGGTGTCATGGTTTTACTTTCATTTGGCGCAACCTCCCCATTCACGCAGTTGGCGCGTCAGAAAGGTTGCGAATTCATTCGGAGTAGGAAGGCGTTCGGCGCGCTAGCTTTGCCTAGATTGACAGTTGCATTTGAACTTTGGTGGTCGCACGCCGACCCTCTGCATGTACCATTTGTCAAACTGGACAGCGTCCCAAGTCGTCGGGCCACTCCTGCGCGGAAAACGCCCTAGGTCTTCAAGTTCCTGAAGATGATCGAAGTCGTTTAGAACGCCCAGTTTCTTAAGGCACTTTGGGCAGTAGGTCCGTTTCTGGTTGGCTTTCATGTTGATCACCTCGCATCCGCGTATGACCATGAAGCTCGCTCGGCTTTGCGCTCATCGATGAATTTCAGCACCTCGTCGCGGTCCCAGCAAACGCAAGCACCAGAAAGACGTATGCGTTTGGGAAACCGTCCGGCCTGTTCGAGCCGGATCAATGTGGAATTTGACTGCCAAATTCCCAGTTCTTTCAGATCTTCTCTCGACAAGAGGATCTTGTTGGTACTCCCGGCTAAATCTGCCATTTGTCGCTCCTTCTCAGGTGGATGAAGGAGAATGCGCATTCTCAGTGTGACGTCTGAGACTGAGATAGCACTGAAGAAAACGGCGAAATAGCCAGCGAAAACCGGTTAGCTCGTTGGTTTTGATTTCGGTCGGCCTGAGCGAAAAATGTCATGCTTGCCCGTCTGCTTCACGGCAGCACGACGCGCGCGCCTGATGCCAGCACCGGAAACGTTCGGAAATTTCTCTCTGGCCAACTCTTCGGTTTCGTTGACACTCAGCCGTGCCCGTTTGGTAGTGGAAATCAAATCGACGAACCATTCATTGCATTTTTTCTCGGCAGCCGATGTGAAACTTGGCTGAGTGTCATCCAGATCAAGTAAGCAACTATGAAGCTGTTTGGCGTGAATTCTGCACATCACAGGCTCGTTGATGCGATGGTGGAACATCGTGTCATCGCTGAGACGGATCGAAAAGAACTCGTGATCAACCTCGAAAGGCTTGAGTTCGCCGGATGCTTGATGGTCGGACGTGTGCCAATGCGCGGCAACATCGCCTGACCTGAGAATGTTGCGCAAGCGTGTGAGCACGACATTGTGGTTTGGGGCATCTTTCTCAAAAACGCTTTCGTGCCAAGCGTCGCCGAGCGAAGCCTTGCCCACGATTTCAAAAGCTTCACGAAGGCCGACGAACGGGCTCTTGTCGAAATCGTTTACTGGCAAGTCGTTATCCCTTCACAATCTCGTCGATCTGCGCTGCCCATTGTGCCAGCGCCTCACGTTTCTCATTGAAATATGTGTAGCGATTGTAGGTTGCGCAGACGCCTGAGACGACACCTGATTTGTGGTTGGTCACAGCGTCGATCACGTGGGGCATCACGCCAAGCTTTGCCATCCCTGTGGAGGCAGTCCGCCGAAAGTCGTGAAAGCGCCAGTCGGGCGTTCCGTCAGGCAGTGCGTCTAAAATCATGGAAGCGCCAATCAGGTGTGTTTTCCGGCAGTGTCGCTTCGATACGTTCCTTGAGGCGTCCGAACCCTGATATCGCTGAACGCCCAGTCGTCGTGAACACGAAGTCGCTGTCGAGGAACCTCTCCAAGGATCGCAGTATGTGGATGGCCTGTGGAGGCAGAGGCACGATATGCAGACGCGCGTTTTTCACACGGCTGGCTGGCAGTTCCCAGATGCCTTCATCAAGGTTGAGTTCCGACCAACGCATACCGGCGACTTCGCTCCGACGCTGCCCGGTGATCAATAGGAGCTTGAGGAAGGGGCCGAATGGGTAGTCCTCGGCATCGCTGTGCTGCCAT
>CAZMRS010000315.1:0-3790 GCA_964568435.1 uncultured Boseongicola sp.
GCAGCGATGTGTCCTCCACGTCATTGAAATTGTTTAAATTCCAATAGCGCAGGGCGACATCGCGATCCGGATGCGACGCGCTTCCCCTGTCTGATTTCAACAAGAAGCTCGATGCGTCGCGCACCGCATAGTGATTGACCTGGGCCAGCTTCCGACACTCTGGATCCACTGTGCGCCAGCTCTTCGGCTCACCTGCCGCCAGTCGCTGGCCCGACCCATTTGCGATTACTGGCGCCTCCACAAGAGGCACCTTCGCCCGGTGAATGCCGGGCCGCCGGTAGGAAGCTGTGCGAAACAGCGCCTTGTATCCGCGCTGAATACTGGCGATCTCGTCGTCCTTCTCGGTCTGACAATACCGTGCAGTGACCAACTCGTCGCTCAATTCCAGCGCACCCGCGTTGCCGAAAAACCGCCAATTGACGAGGATCTCATCCGGGCTCCCACACGCCTCCACCAGATCGGCGACAGTGCCGTCCCCCACTTTGACGTGTAGAAACTCATCGCCATCCAGTGCCATACACCAGGTGCTGTCCCTGTAGCTTTCACTTTGTGAGGCGCGCCGATAAGCCTTGTTCTGCCACTGCCTCTTTCTTGAAGGGTTCGGAAAATACTCAATAGCCCCGATCCTTTCCAGGGTACGGAGGTGCTTCTGCGTCTCGTCACTGGAGTCGTTTTGATAAATCTGGATGCGGTCAAATCCGATCAACTTGTGGTATGCGACCCATTCGAGGATATTTGGGCCCTCATTCTTTATCGTGGTCACCAACAAAAAGGTGTCCGCCATTGAAAGCCCCCGGAAATTCCTCGCCCTCCGCAAAACTAGCCGAGCCACCGAGATAAATGAAAGCCCTTTGGGGTTGTGTTCATTCTGGACCTTGGGAGAATGGCACAACGTCGCCCGGTGGAATGGCGTTATCCAAAAAATATCGTCACCATCACATTACGGCCTCAATTGCGGTTTTTTACTCCCATTCGTCCGGGCGCTATGAGGTGTAGTCCTCACTGTCGAAAATGGACTGCAACTGATCTCGCGTCGGAAGCGTCTCAGGTTAGAATGTGCTCGCGCTTATCTCCGCGTCGAGGTGGCGGTCCAGATCCGCATCCAGTCGAACGGGGCTCAGCAACAAAAACTCGCCGTTCCGCTCTGATGCGCGATGCCCTGATCCTTGGCGGGTAAACTTGCGGCTGAACACCAGCGGGGTCGCAAAAATTGCCCGCCCCGGCGCGACGCGCAGAGTTTCGCACGGTGTCATTCGGCTTCCGGTTAGCGTTAAGCCCATGTCACGAACAATGCGGCCTGCGGCTCTGAATTTGTCGAAGGGTATTCAATAGTGAAAGGTATTCATCGTGTTTGTCCTTCTGGCTGGCCGCTGCGAACTACAGCGCCGCTTCAGCCACCGGACTCGTCGAGCCCTGTTTCAGCAAATTTCCAAAAAGCGATGAAATTGGTTTCAGTTGTTTCAGCGCGGCAAATCGGACTGCTCGTCATTTGGGGGGCCAGAGAGCTGCAAAATGTGACTGTTTCCGATGTCGATAACGAGACCCCTCACCCCAGTGCGCCGGCTGTTTTGAAGAAACCAACCCGCTGTTTGACCGATCCTCGACGGGTGCCAAGGTCCGATAGCCCAAGAAGACGCGTGTCTCTTCAAAGATAGCCCCGGCGTGGATTGACGACAGGTCCACGACACAGTGTTGGCCGCCATGTTGCGTGGCTTTCAAGCCAGCGATACGCATCACTGAAACCGCAGCCGCGAAAGCTCTGCCTTGACGCCCGTCCCGGTATCATCGCTGTCCGACGAGACGGCCAACCCGACGAGGCTTCCGGCCTCTTCCCCAAAAGCGCGACGGTGGTCGGCGGCGAGGTCGACGGCTTCAGATGCTGAGCCAGTACCCGCGCTTTGGCGAATAATGGTGCGGCCACGGTCGCCAAGGTAGGGGCTTTCCAGGAAGTCGCCCCGTTCGTGATCTCCGCCCCAAACGTAAACCATCACCCGCGCATTTTCGTCGTTCAGCAAAGATCGCACGCCACGCCCCTGCGCCGCCTCTGCGGCGTCAGGTGGAAGGAAAACAAAGTAAAGCGACAAATTCCGATCATCACCGCCTTTCAGGGTCAGGTCAGTCGGCGGCACCGATTGTGAGACGCTCCAATCCCAACTTACGTCGCGTTTGTCCCAAAGGCTCTCGGGAAGTTGGGTCCAAAGCAAGGAGACCGTTTCGTCGGAACTGACCTTCAGCGTCTCACCGTTCAGCCCATAGTCATTGGAGGAAAACATCGAGAAGCGTTGTTCTTTCCACCCTTGGCCGAACATGACCTGCTGTCCGAACGCCACGCCAGGGGCGACACCACACATCAGGGCAATGGTCGTCACAAAAGACTTCATGGCGCACTCCTTCCTCTCATCGCGACGTAGCGCGTTCCAAAGACATGTCCCTTGATACAGCCGAAGTCCGCTCAATTGATCTCACGAAGCTGTCAGATTGCGCCCTTCGCTTGCCCGACCTGACGCACAATCGCGCCGATCTGCATCAGCTGTTCGGACAGTGGAGAGGTCTTGCGCCACACCATTCCGATGGTCCGCGACGGCCGCTCTCGCGAGAACCGCGCGACGGACACGTCGGCGCTTTGCGTCTCAAGCCCAAGCGCCATGTCCGGTATCAGCGTGACGCCCATGCCTGCACTGACCATCTGCACAAGTGTCGACAGGGACGATCCCTCCATCAGGTTCCGCGGCTTGGCCTGTGTCATCTTGCAGAACGACAAGGCTTGATCGCGAAAGCAGTGGCCTTCTTCCAGAAGCATCAACCGCATCGTTGGCAAAATCTCCGGGCTCGGCACCGGATCACCGGCCTCCGCCATGGGGCGTACAAGGATGAACTCCTCCTGAAACAGCGCAAATTCACGCAGTGCAGGTTCTGAAATGGGCAGCGCAACAACGGCCAAATCCAAGCGTGCTGCCAGTAAGTCCTCAATCAAGGATGCGGTCACAGTTTCCCGCACGGTCACCGTCAACGCGGGCATGCGTTCGGACAATGCAGACATGATCCCCGGCAGAAGATAAGGCGCAACTGTCGGGATCACCCCCAGCCTCAAGCGCCCGGCAAGTGGTTCGGTGGAGGCCTGGATCAGCTCTTCCAATTCGTCCGTCTCGACAAGGATCTTTCGCGCGCGTTCCAGAAACACTTCACCGAAATGCGTCAGCTGAACCTTGCGCGCAGTCCGTTCCACCAATGGCGCGCCCGCCAGCGCTTCAAGCTCTTTGATCTGCAAGGACAGCGCGGGTTGCGAAATGCTCGATGCCTCTGCGGCCCGGCCAAAATGCAGTTCCCGCGCCAAAGCGTCGAAATATCGAAGCTGTTTCAAGGTGATGCCCGACATAAGCAAACTCCATAAGGAAAACCTATTAGAACCTTTAGAAATTCAAATTGGATCTAATGATAGCGGCTCTTTAGAACTATTCCAGATAGATTCGAACACCCCCAATAACAGGAGAGATCACATGGACGGCAACGACTTCCCAGCAGGCGGTGGATGCCCGGTCATGCACGGTGGCAACACCAGCAACGACAAACCCGTCACCAAGTGGTGGCCCAACGCGCTGAACCTGGACATCCTGCACCAGCACGGTGCGCGCACGAACCCGATGGATGCCGATTTCGACTTCCGCGAAGCCGTCAAATCGCTCGACTTCGACGCGGTGAAAGCCGATGTCAAAGCGCTGATGACCGAAAGCCAGGACTGGTGGCCAGCCGACTGGGGCCATTATGGCGGTCTGATGATCCGCCTCGCCTG
>CAZMRS010000316.1:0-3771 GCA_964568435.1 uncultured Boseongicola sp.
GGTTGCCTCTGTTCCTCCACAGGGTGGCCGCAAGCATCCACAGCAGGAATTCCTGCAAGTCGACACGACCAATATTCTGTTTATCTGCGGCGGTGCGTTTGCCGGTCTCGACAAGATCATTGCGCAGCGCGGTAAGGGGTCTGCCATGGGCTTTGGTGCCGATGTGCGCGACCCGGATGCGAAATCGGTGGGAGAGTATTTCAAGGACCTTGAGCCTGAAGACCTGCTGAAGTTTGGTCTGATACCGGAGTTCGTTGGCCGCCTGCCGGTCATAGCGACGCTGGAAGACCTTGATGCTGATGCGCTCGTGACGATCCTGACCGAGCCGAAGAACGCTCTCGTCAAGCAGTACCAGCGCCTGTTTGAGTTGGAAGACGCGAAGCTGACGTTTACCGAAGATGCGCTTCGCGCGATTGCTCAGCGCGCGATTGAGCGCAAGACAGGTGCCAGAGGACTGCGGTCGATCATGGAAGACATCCTGCTCGACACCATGTTTGACCTGCCAGGAATGGACAGTGTCGAAGAGGTCGTCGTGAACGAGGAAGCGGTGACGTCGGATGCAGCGCCACTGATGATCCACGCTGATGCCCAAAAGGAGCCTGCCAGCGCGAGCTAGGCGTCCGGCTTCCTGCCAGTAACAACAACATGCGTGATCGCATGAAAGAAGCGGCCTTCGGACTCGAGGGCCGTTTGTTCGTTCAGCCAGTCGTTTACGGTTTCTTCGGGTAGGTGTTTGTTTTGAATGGCAAATGCGGACATCAAGATGGTCAGCATGCGCGCCATTCCATCGGCTTTCAGCTGATGTTCGATAAAGGTCATTGGGCGCAATTCTTCGACGATGAGACCCGCTGCCGCAAATAGCTGGGGAAGCTGTGCCGGCACGTCGCGGTGCGCCAGGTGTTGATCCCAGCTTTCCATCATCGCAGACATGCGGGCTTCGTCGGCACTGTGCCATGCCCAAGTGTCGAAATGCATATCGCCGATCGCAACGCGGCCGCCGGGTTTCAAAACGCGGGCGACTTCGGCGACTGCGGCGGCGAGATCAGGGATGTATTCGAACACCTGAACCGATACGACTGCATCGACGCTGTTGTCGGACAGGGGAATGGCGTCAGCAAACCCCTCGTGCAGTTCAACTTGAGGCGAATTTGCGCAGCGCTCCTTTGCGGACTGCAGCATGTCGGCACTTGGATCAACACCGATAACCCGACCGGTCGGGCCTACGGCATTGGCGAGTTCCTGAGAGAGAAATCCGTTTCCGCACCCCAGATCGAGAATTGTGTCGCCTACCGCTGGTCGGACCGCTTCAAAGTTCAGGCGGCGGCGTTTGACGAAGTCGGCACCTGTATAGGCGATTTCCAAGATCGCTTTTGTCTTTTCATCGAATTCAAGCATGAAATTTGCCCCCTTGTTCAGGTTTAGCAGAATTGGCGGTCTGTCGCCAGAAACTGTGGGCACGAGTCGCTGCGCGTGCGGTCCCCTCTAGACCTTCGTTCTGCCTTGCGGCATACCAGTGAAAACGGTCGCAAGAGGTCCGAGATGGGAATTGTTGATACGCTTCTTCGTGCAGTCACGTGGTGGAACGGGCAGACGTTCGGCACGCAGTTTTTCACGTGGCGCAAAGGCGAGCGGGTTGGCGAGGACA
The DNA here is from genome assembly GCA_964568435.1 of uncultured Boseongicola sp. Lineage (GTDB taxonomy): Bacteria > Pseudomonadota > Alphaproteobacteria > Rhodobacterales > Rhodobacteraceae > Boseongicola. The sequence goes on from CAZMRS010000316.1 coordinate 1,646, forward strand.
ATCAGGGCAACGTGTTTTACCAGTCCAAGGACGGTGCCAAGCGCTGGGTGATCTACAACGGAGAGTCCGAGGCGAGCCGGATCGATCCAAGCTGGCATGGGTGGTTGCATCACACTTGGGATGAACCGCCGACCGAGGCACCGCTTAAGCGGAAAGACTGGGAAAAGCCGCATCTGGAGAATTTGACTGGAACGCCAGCGGCCTATGTGCCTGCTGGATCTATTCGTCGCCCGGATCCGGTTGACCGTAAAGACTATGAGGCCTGGAGCCCGGAGTAAGCTCGAGCATGTCTGAAAGCGTTGGAGAAGTTGCAGCAGGTGGCGCGGTGTTGGCCGTGGCGGTTGGGTTTTTGGTCTATGCCTCTCAATTTGGTGGTTTTGGTGGCAGTGCTGAGGCTGCGAGTTATTCAGCGTCGTTCCGGTCAGCCGAGGGCGTTCGCGTAGGAACAGATGTGCGTCTTGCTGGGGTTAAGGTTGGATCGGTGGTTGGGCTGGAGCTTGATCCAGTGACGTTCCGGGCAGACGCATCTTTGACCGTTGATGAAGCAATCGAACTGCCAGAAGACACAGCGGTAATCATCTCATCAGAAGGTTTGCTAGGTGGCAGCTTTGTCGAACTACTTCCCGGTGGCTCGGCTTTCAATCTTGAGCCGGGTTCCGAGATTGAGGATACGCAAAGCGCAGTCAGCGTCGTGCAGCTTCTTTTGAGATTTGTGTCGGGCGGTGAGGAATGAGGCTCGAGCTTGTCGCGCTGTGCCTGTGTATCGCATCACCCGCTATTTCGCAGGACACGGTGATTACTTCACCCATTGATGGATCAACGTCGATCCTGGCAGCCCCGGATGTGGCGCAGGATTCGGTACGGGCAATTCAGGCGCCTGGCGTTATTTTGCGCGGTCTCGATAAGGTCTCGGGCGAGGTTTCGAACATTGAGTTGTCAATTGGCGAGACAGCGGCCCTTGGGCGGATCACTGTCACCTTGGGCGAGTGCCGTTACCCGGAAGACAATCCAACTGGGGAAGCCTACGCGTGGTTGGAAATTGAAGACCCGTTGCGCAGTTCGAGCGTGTTTGAAGGCTGGATGGTGGCTTCGTCGCCCGCGTTGAACGCGCTGGACCATGCCCGTTACGACGTCTGGGTCATCCGCTGCAACACCGCTTGAACGTCTGTTTCTAAAGGTTGTGCGTGAAATGACACCGGCACCGCGAGGGACCGGGCCAGTTGCGCTCGATATTGGTCGCGCGGGATTTCGACAGCACCAAGGCTTGCAAGATGGGGTGTGATGAACTGCGTGTCGAAAAGCGTGAAACCTGTGCGACGCAGGTGATCCACAAGCCATGTCAGGGCTATTTTGGAGCCGTCAACGTCTTTTGAGAACATGCTTTCTCCAAAGAACGCTCCACCGAGCGCAATGCCGTAGACGCCGCCGACAAGTTGGTCATCGTTCCAGACTTCGAGGGTGTGTGCATAACCTTCATTGAAGAGGGAGCGGATTAGTCGGCGGATCGTTTCGTTGATCCAAGTCTCATCGCGATCCGAACATCCGTCCAGTACGGCATCAAGATCGTGGTTGAGCGTCGCGCTATATTTACCCTTGGTCATGCGCCGTTTGAGCGACCGTGACACGTGAAACGCGTCAAGCGGCAGGACTCCGCGGCTGCGCGGGTCCACCCAATACAGGTCTTTCGCATCGCGCGTTTCGGCCATTGGGAAAATCCCATTGGCATAGGCTGACAAAAGCAGCTCGGGTGTGAGGCGGCGGTCACTCATCTGAAATCCTGTTGAGCACCTTGTTGCTACAACAGGTATACGCCGAATTCGCGACTTAGACCAATCTGGATCAGTCCAGTGCGTCGTCCAGCCACTTTTCTAACCAGTGGATGTTGTAGTCGCCTGTTTGCACGGCTTCCTGCGCAAGCAAAGCATCAAAGAGCGGGATCGTTGTGTCGATGCCATCAATGATGAGTTCCGACAAAGCTCGGGACAAACGTGCCAGCGCTTCGGGCCGGTCACGACCGTATACGATCAGTTTGCCAATCAGGCTGTCGTAGTAGGGCGGGATCGAATAGCCGTCATAGAGCGCCGAATCCATGCGGACGCCAAGACCGCCAGGGGCGTGATACTGTG
>CAZMRS010000317.1:0-3771 GCA_964568435.1 uncultured Boseongicola sp.
TAGAGGTACCCATCTTCGTCAATGTAACCTGCATCGCCGGTTTCGTAGTATCCGGGGAAGTGATCCAAATAACTTTTGCGGAAACGATCCTCGGCGTTCCAAAGCGTTGGAAGGGTCCCAGGTGGAAGCGGTAGCTTTGCAGCGATTGCACCGAGTTCGCCCGGTGCGACCGGGTGGCCCGCCTCGTCGAGGATCTGTATGTCCCACCCAGGCATCGCGACCGAGGGGGAGCCGATCTTCACGGGAAGTTTTTCGATGCCCATCGGGTTTGCAGCAATCGCGTAACCCGTTTCTGTCTGCCACCAGTGATCGATCACCGGAACGTTCAGCATTTTCCCCGCCCATTCGATGGTGTCAGGGTCTGCACGCTCGCCGGCAAGATAAAGCGCCGACAGCGAGGACAGGTCATACTTTTCGACAAACTCGCCACGCGGATCCTCGCGCTTGATCGCTCGGAAGGCTGTCGGGGCTGTGAAAAGAACTTTGACATTATGCTCTTCGATCACTCGCCAGAAGGTCCCCGCATCGGGGGTTCCAATTGGCTTGCCTTCGAAAACAATCGTCGTGTTGCCATGGATAAGTGGCGCGTAGCAGATGTAGCTGTGCCCCACGACCCAGCCGACATCCGAAGCGGCCCAATACACTTCGCCTGGCTCGACATCGTAGATGTTCTTCATGGTCCAGTTGAGTGCAACGAGATGTCCGGCGGTGGGGCGCACGACACCTTTGGGCTGCCCGGTCGTTCCTGACGTATAAAGAATGTATGCGGGATGGTTACCTTCCACGGGCAGGCAATCCGCAGGTGCGACGCCGTCTTGAATGTCATGCCAGTCGAAATCTCGGCCCGGCTGCAAGTCTCCCACTGCTTGTTCGCGTTGAAGGATGACGGTGAAGTCCGGCTTTGCGTCTGCGAGGTCAATGGCTGCGTCGAGAAGCGGCTTGTACTCGATCACACGTCCCGGTTCGATACCGCAAGAGGTAGCAATGATGGCTTTCGGCTGTGCGTCGTCGATGCGAACGGCCAGCTCGTTTGCGGCAAATCCGCCGAAAACGACTGAATGGATGGCGCCGATCCGAGCGCAGGCGAGCATTGCCACGAGCGCTTCTGGGACCATCGACATATAGATGATAATCCGGTCGCCCTTTGTGACGCCCTTCGACGCCAGAGCGCCGGCGAGGCTGGCCGTGGCGGTCTGAAGTTCGGCATAGGTGAGCTCGCGTTTCGTTCCGGTGATGGGACTGTCGTGGATGATTGCGACACGGTCGCCATTCCCTGCCTGGACGTGACGATCCACCGCGTTCCAGCATGTGTTCACCATGGCATCGGTGAACCATTCGTAAAGGGGGGCATTATCTGCGTTCAACGCCCTCGTGGGGGGCTGGTCCCAATCAATTGCCTTGGCTGCTTCCAGCCAAAACGCTTCCGGATCAGCTTGTGCCGCCAAGTACACGTCGCGATAGCTCATTGATGTCCCTCCTCTGACTTGTCACCGGGATAGGACCACACGGGGGCATCGGGCAAGGCTCGGGTGCCGAGGCGTGTCAGTTTGGCGCAAAATCTTTGCAAAACTCGCTAAAATGGGTTGCAAAATTTTGCAAAGTCACTGGGATGTAGCATTGATTGCAGGTTTCGCTGTCTTGGCCTGCAAATATGCAAAGTCTTGAGGGAGGCGGTGACAGAATCAGATCAGCTATAAAGCGACACAGGTGTTCCCGCCAAAGCAGACATGTTCAACAACCCTCGCGCTGTTATGGATGGCGTTACGATATGCGCCGTGTTGCCCATGCCCATCAGGATGGGACCGACTTCCAGACCACCTGCCTTCATCTTCAGGATGTTCCTGACGCCAGATGCGGCATCGGTGTTCGCGAAGATCAGCACGTTTGCTGCGCCCGAGAAGCGTGCGTTGGGCATAATGCGTTCGCGAAGTTCGGGGTCAAGCGCGGCATCGGCGTGCATTTCGCCTTCGTATTCGAAGTCTCTCGGTTCGCTGTCGAGAATGTCGATGGCTGCTCGCATGCGACGCCCGGTGTCGCAGTCCAAGTTACCGAACTGACTGTGAGAGCACAGGGCGATTTTCGGTGCGAGGCCAAAGCGTCGGACATGTCGCGCCGCGGCAACAACGGTTTCGGCAATCTGAATGGCAGACGGTTCGGGATGGACCTGGGTGTCCGCCACAAAGAGAGGTCCGTCTTCCAGGATCATCAAGCTGAGAGCGCCGACAGGATGAAGGCCATCGGTCGCAAGAATTTGCGTCACATAATTCAGATGCCAGAGATACTGGCCGAAAGTCCCGCAGATGAGGCTGTCTGCTTCTTCACGATGGACCATCACGGCGCCGATGGCCGTTGTGTTTGTGCGCATGACAGCGCGCGCAAGATCCGGTGTGACGCCGTTTCGATCCATGAGGCTGTGGTACGTCTGCCAGTAGTCGCGATAGCGCGGGTCGTTCTCGGGGTTGACCACATCGAAATCTTGTCCGGCGTGGATTGCCAGACCTGCTCGTTCGATCCGAGTTTCGATGACCTCAGGGCGACCGATCAGAATTGGCTTGTCGGTTGTGGACTCAAGCATCGCATTGGCAGCACGCAATACACGTTCGTCTTCGCCTTCCGCAAAAACGATCCGACGCTGGGCCGTGGCCGCGGCATCGAAAACGGGCCGCATGATAAGCGCGGATTTAAAAACAGAGCCGTCGAGTTTGCGCTTGTACGCCTCGATATCTTCGAGGGGGCGCTCTGCGACTCCGGTTTCCATTGCGGCGCCCGCAACTGCGCTGGCAACCACGCCCATCAGGCGCGGATCGAACGGCTTGGGGATAAGGTAATCTGCGCCGAATGTGAGCTGTTCCCCCTTATACGCGGCTGCCGCTTCGGCACTCGTTGTTGCTCGCGCCAAGGCAGCGATACCTTCGACACATGCGATCTTCATCTCGTCATTTATCGTTGTTGCGCCGACGTCGAGCGCACCCCGAAAAATGAAAGGGAAACACAGCACATTGTTCACTTGGTTTGGGAAATCGCTTCGTCCGGTCGCAATGATCGCGTCGGGCGCCACTTCACGGGCGAGTTCTGGCATGATTTCAGGCGTCGGGTTGGCCAACGCAAAGATAATCGGCCGGGACGCCATCTTCTTCACCATCTCGGGTTTGAGAACGCCTGGCCCTGACAATCCTAGGAACAAATCAGCGCCTTCTATGACATCGTCGAGTGTTTGCGGGCCGCCAGCTTGAGCATATTCCGCTTTTTGCGGCGTCATGTCTTTTTCGCGACCATCGTATACGAGGCCTTCAATGTCGACGAGGAAGACGTTCTGGCGCTTGACCCCGAGCTTTAGAAGCATGTTCAGACAGGCGATGCCTGCTGCTCCGCCGCCGGTCGAAACGATTTTGATGTCCGCAAATGATTTGCCAGCAACTCGAAGCGCGTTGGTGGCTGCAGCGCCAACGACGATGGCGGTCCCGTGTTGGTCGTCGTGGAAGACGGGGATGTTCATCCGTTCGCGGCAGAGCTTTTCGACGATGAAGCAGTCTGGCGCTTTGATATCTTCGAGATTTATCGCGCCAAACGTCGGCTCGAGGGCGCAAACGATGTTTGCTAGTTTTTCGGGGTCAGTTTCGTCGAGTTCGATGTCAAAGCAGTCAATGTTGGCGAACTTCTTGAAAAGGACCGCTTTCCCTTCCATCACCGGTTTCGAGGCAAGGCCGCCAATAGTGCCAAGGCCAAGCACAGCGCTTCCGTTGGACACAACGGCAACAAGGTTGCCGCGCG
>CAZMRS010000318.1:0-3762 GCA_964568435.1 uncultured Boseongicola sp.
CCCCACCAAGGGCGGATTTTTCTGAGCCAGGAACGATCGCCGCGTGCGTCCTTGCACATTTGAACTTTCGCGCCGGGAAAGACGAAGATGCGGGCTACGGCGGGATCGGATGCGGCGGCTTTCAGGATGTTGTGGTGCGCGCGGGTCCATTTGTCGTTCACAAAGGCCCCATTGGCGCGGCGCATGGAAATTGAGGAGATGTTCTCGCGCTCGTTGCGCGACAACGTCAGGTCAGTTGCCGGCAGCATCCAAAAGTCACCATCCAGGCCGGACTGGTGGCTTCTATGCCCGGTCAGCATTGGTCCGCCGCGCGGCTGCGCGAGATCGCCAACGTAAATGCCCTCCCATCCGGGTTGTTCAGCGGCCGCTTTTGACAGCCGATCGATGAAGGCGATTAGGTCCGGGTGGCCCCAGTTCCTGTTCCGGCTGAGGCGCATTGCCTGCCATGTCGGGCCGGTTTCGGCGAGTTGCTGGCCGCCCGCGAGACATCCTTTGGCATAGCCACCGAAAGGTGCGGGCACGTGGGCTGAGCCACCGCGCTTGGCGCCAAAAAGTTCTTTTGCCAGTGGTTCGGCGGAAAGTGGTGTGATGGTCAGTAGAAATGCCGTCAGGACGGCTGTGATCCGGTATCCCATGTGTCTGCTCGATCTCCGTCGGGTTTCACCCATGGTAGCAAAAGCAGACCAAGAAGGAACAAAAAGATGAGCGGCGCCACGCCGAGGCGCGCGCTTTCGGTGATTGCGGTGACCGAGCCGATGAGGGCCGGGGCAAGGAAAGCCGTGGCGCGCCCGGAAAGCCCATAAAGACCAAAGCTTTCGGTCGGCGCGTCTGGATCGGTATGGCGAACCATCATTGAGCGACTTGCCGCCTGTAAGACGCCGCCGAAGCCACCGATGAGGACTCCACATATGAAGAATGTCGTGTCTGGAAGGCTGGAGCCTTCTGCGAGTGCGATGCCGTAGAAACTTTCGCGCGTCATGTTCACAATGGTCAGACAGACGAGCATGAGACCGAGGATCGTGGCAACAATAACCGGCTTCGGCCCAAAGCGTTTGTCGAGACCTCCGCCGAGCCACGAGAAGAAAGCGGCGCCTAGCACGCTGATGATGCCGAAGATGCCGACTTGAGTAATCTCCCAATTAAGGACCAGTAGGGCGTAGGTGCCACCAAAGCCATAGAGACCGTTCAAGGCGTCGCGGTAGAGCATCGAGGAGCCGAGGTAGGCGGCAAGGGACGGGCGTCGTGTGAGGCCTTTGATGGCTTTGCCGAGGCTTGCGAGAGCTGCTCCCATCGAGGTGCGTTGTGTTTCTTTGCGGACTTCTCGGACCCAAAGGAAATAGGGGAACATGAAGATCAGGAACCAAAGCGCGGTGAATGGCCCGGCGGCGCGTGTGCCTTCTCGGGTCTCAGGATCGAGGCTCAGAATAGGCGAAAGACCAACGATAGTTTTGCCGTTTGCTTGTTCGACAAAAAGAACAAGCAGAATGGCCAGAGAAACAAGGCCGCCGACATAGCCGAAAGCAAACCCCGAGCCAGAGATTTTCCCGATTTCTTCGGTCGTGCCGAGGGTGGGCAATTGAGCATTTGTGAAGATCAATGCGTATTCCGCGCCGATGAAGCCGATGGCAAAGCAGATGAGAGCGAGATAAAGGTTCGACCCGCTCGGGTCCGTCCACCAAAGGCCGGTAGCGCCGACTGCGAACATGGCTGAAAACGCGATGATCCATGGCATCCGACGCCCCGCTGTATCGGCCAGCGCGCCCATGACGGGGCCGCCAAAGCCAACGATAAGGCCGGTGATGGTCAGGGTGAATGCCCAGATGGATTGGGCGCGAGCGTCTGCCGCCTCTTCCTCGAGGCCCAACGCCATATAGTGCTCGGCGGCGACCGAGGCGAGGAAGGGACCGAAAATGAAAGTAAGCAAGACGGTGTGATAGGGCTGGCTGGCCCAGTCAAAGAAGTACCACCCCCAGATGCGTTTCCGCAGGCTTGGCTCCGCCATCTAATTCCCCTTACGTCACAGCCGTTTAGACAGGGTCGTGCGGCACTGGCAACTATTAGTTGTGTATCGGCCCGCTTTCCGGTGGCCAGGGCCTTGTTTTATCGGCTTCGATCCAGGCATTTGCCCAATCGGGAAGCTCAGGGCTCATTTGATCCACTCCGATCATTTCCGCGAAGTGCTTGGGATTGATGGTGCCTTGACGGCCTTTCACCGCTGCTCGCAGAAGCAAATGATGGTTACAGGTGTCGCCCTGCCACATGGATTGCTCGGCATAGACAAAGCGGTCGTCGAACCCGAGAAACCGCGTTTGCATCCGGTATTTCCGGAAAATCGGGACGCGTTTGCGATACCTTACAGACACCCCGGCGACGGGGAGCATGAGACGTTCTCGCGCGATCACGCCCATGAAGCCCATGCGAACCGTTGCCTGCCAGCGGCCAAGCTCGAACAGAGTTAGGATGCGACCGTGGTTTAGTTCTCCGAACGCATCGGTGTCCCAGGGCCAAGCGCGGTGATGGGAGACGTGTGTATCGTAAACCCCGATCTTGGGCATTGAACGGCCACGGAGCATCAAATAGGCGGCGCGGAAATATGGGTACATGCTGAAGAACCTTTCGCTGCCTTGCATTTGGACAGCGCCGGCCTTGCGTCAAGATTTACGTTGCGAAAAGGTGGGGTACTTGTCAGCGCTCTCGCAGGGCCTTAGGTGAGAAAGCACTGAAAAGACGGGAACCGCCACATGCAATCGCTCCTTCAAATTCTGCTGCTTCTCCTTGATGTCGCTTGGTTCATCATGATCGTGCACATCGTTATGAGCTGGCTCATCAGCTTTAGCGTATTGAACTTGCACCAGCCGTTTGTGCGTCAGGTTTGGGACGGGCTGAACCGTCTTTTGGAGCCGGCTTACGGGCGTATCAGATCCTTCTTGCCAAATACGGGCGGGCTGGATTTGGCCCCTCTTGTCGCGTTGATCGCGGTGTATGCGCTGCGGATTATTCTGATCAACAACGCGGGCGCATTTATCTGACGCCTTCCGGTGCGTCTGACCTTGTTCACCTATCGTTCACATGGCACTGTGTAGGGAATAAGAGCAGACAAACCAACAGGCGCAGCAATGGACGGGTCCAATCCCACCGCCCATTCCATTTTAAGTGATGTCTTCGGCTTTGACGGGTTCCGCCCGATGCAGGCCGATATTGTATCGGCTGTAGCTGCTGGGCAGGACGTGCTTGCGATCCTGCCAACAGGTGGCGGGAAATCCCTTTGCTTTCAGCTTCCTGCTTTGATGCGTCCCGGTTTGACCGTGGTGATCTCGCCACTGATTGCGTTGATGCGCGACCAGGTGCGAGCGCTTCGGGAGGCGGGGGTTTCGGCCGGGGCCTTGACCTCATCCAACACCGAAGAGGAGTCGTCCGAGGTATTTGAGGCGCTACACGAAGGCGATCTGAAGCTTCTCTATATGGCACCGGAACGTCTGGCATCTGGCGGGACCGAGCGGATGCTGGCGCAGGCAGGGGTTTCTCTGCTGGCCGTGGACGAAGCGCATTGCGTGAGCCAGTGGGGCCATGATTTCCGACCGGACTATTTGCGGATAGGCGCTCTTCGTCGGGCGCTCAATGTCCCGTTGGCGGCGTTTACGGCGACGGCCGACACCGAAACGCGCGAGGAGATTGCGCGGCGACTTTTTGGCGATATTGATCCCGTTGTCTTTCTTGGTGGATTTGACCGCCCAAATATTCATCTGGCCTTTGCCAGCAAAG